>CALCBQ010000040.1 GCA_937897215.1 uncultured Clostridia bacterium
GGTCTGAAACATCTTTATCAGCTTTAACTGTTGCATTAAGGTCGCGATAGTTTGCCTGCATATATTCAGGTTGTGTAATTGTGTCATAAGAATAAACGAATGTAGGAACATCGTTAAATTCGTGAGCGTGTGCTTCACACCATGCTTTTGCACCACGAAGACCTGCTTCTTCAGAGCCTGTGAGAACTACACCAATTTCTGTGTTTTCAAGTTCAATTCCTTCATCTTTAAGAGCTTTAAGAATTGCAATACCTATATAGCAACCTGAAAGGTTGTCGTTGGCACCGTCAACAACTCTCTTTTTGTTCCACATAAAGTAAAGACCGAACCAGAAAGGAACGAAAACAAGACCAATAAGACCAAGTTTTGTAGCAATTGCAGCGTCAACACCTGCAAGTTTTGCAATTGAAATGCCAACCATATAGAGTGCACCGATAATGCAAACTGACATATGAATATCAAAGCCAAGGTATGTAAACTTGTATTTGAATGGCCATTCCCATGTTGCATCAGGATGTCCGTTGAAGATAATTCTACGCTTAACTGCGCCTGTTGGTTTTTTGAAACCAGCAGCATTATGTCCTGTTAATTCTTTGAAGCACTTATCAAGTGTTTTCTTGTAAAGACCGAATTGTAATACACAAAGAGTAAGACCAATTACAATAAATGCGATTGAAAGTGCCGGTGCAAAGAAATAAGATGCGAATGCTAAGAAGCAGCAAGTGATTGTAAAGTAAATCCAGCCATAGAATGAATCAGGATTTTCTTTGAACTCGTCAACATAAACTTCGTCGCAACCCAATTCTTTCAACTGGTCTGCCATATATTCACAAGCCTGTTGTTCGCCATAAGTACCTGGTGCTCTTTTTTCGAACTTTGTGCAGATATGAGTGATTTCATCAATCATAAACTGAGCAGCTTCGTTCTTTTTGTCAATAATCTTTCTTAAATCCATAAAAAGACTCCCCTTTTCAAATTTATAACAAATATTTTACCATATAATACTAATAAATGCAATAAAAACTCTGCTGATTACAGAGTTTTTATATAAACTTATTTAGATAGACAAGGAATCGCCACTAATTCTTTTCAGCTTCCTCCACATATTTTCGAACAAAGTTCATTCCTTGCAAACATTTTTGTCTTACATATGTATGTGAGATGCCTGTTTTCTTTGCGATTTCTTCTCCCGTTAATTCGAAGTAATATTTTAAATAGAAAACATACCTATATGACTCAGGCATTGCATCAACTGCTTGTTTAACCAAAAGTTCGTTGCAAACATCAAACTCATCAACTGATATATTGTAAAATTCTGAAAGGTCAGCATCAACAATATGTTCAATATGTTTTTTCTCTTTACGATACATATCAATCGCCACACATTTTGAAATTACACGGACGTAGTTCTTAAAATGTTTATCATCAAAATCCTGATTAATGTTATGAAAATCCTTTGCGAATTTAATCATTATTTCTTGCGCACAATCTTCAGCCGCTTCTCTTGTTTTCAAGTGGTCTTTTGCGATTAAATAAATCAAATTATAAAACTTGTTGTAAAATTCCTCAAAGCGCGGTGTGTCTTCTTGGTTTTGAAGTAAAGCAAAATACATAAAAAGCATAATAATTCAACTCCTATTTTTACAAATTATACCTTATTTCGACAAATAAAGCAAGATATGGGCAAAAAATTAAACAAGACGAGGTGGTTAAACCTCATCCTGTTTTGTTGAATTATTAAGTTTTAGTTGTTGGATTCATCGGACACAGAAGAACCGTCCCCTTGTGTTTTTCTTGTGTTCCGTTTGTTATACCCTTTTTTCACAGGTTAACTCTTAGGTTTTCACGCTAACCGTCCCCTTGTGTTTTTGGTGGACTTTCACGCTAACCGTCCCCTGATTGACTTTCTCTTTCTTTGCACTTATTTCGTTGTTTGCAATATCCGTAAAAATAATATGCAGCAAAAATAGTACAAACAACTACAAAAGACAACAAAATTAACTGCGAAATCAGTTCAGTTGGTGTAGCCATCGTATTAGATAGTAAGAATAGAAAAATGAGCAAAAGACATAATGATGTAATCATTTTTTCCAATAGAATCCTTTTTATATAATCCATTCTTACATCATATAACAACGAAAGCTTATTCTTATCTCCTTTTACCCTATACATAGTATAATAAGATAATTTACCGTTAATTTTATGTGCACTATGTTCTGATTCTAAAGCATAATCACAATTTATCATACTTGGTCCTCTAAATGACTTGTACGATAAAAAATAGTTCATTTCTTTTGCTTGTGATTTTTTAAATTCAAACCAATAAGAATATTTGATATCAGTTATTCGATAACCTTTTTTTTCCATCTGTTCAAGTTGTCGCTCAAGTTTTTCGATTTCCCATAGTGAAAAATATATAAATTTTCTCATAATGATTACCCAAATACTCGTTTGAAACATGAAACACAAGGGGACGGTTCTTTTGTGTCGTCCCAATGTGATTTTTTCACTGACCTCAAGTTAAATATATCACTATTTTTGTAAAAAGTCAACAAAAACAATGGCAACTCCCTCAGTCAACTTCGTTGCCAACTCCTCCGATTGTCCATTATTATTTCGCTCCCATTATCTGCTCGTTGCACCAAAACTACTTATATGATATAATATTTTTATACTAAACTTCGGAGGTCAATATGGCGAATTTTATTTCTACAGAGCGTGTGCTCACGAAATTAGATGAACTTTTAAGCAGAAATGATTATACATCTGCAGAAAGACACATTTTATATTGGCTCAATGAAGCAGACAGTGCTAATGACAAGCGTTGTAAACTTCTTCTTACAAACGAACTTGCAGGACTTTATCGCAAACTTTCAAGAGAGGAGGATGCATTGATTACTGTGCAGAATGCTCTTGAATTAGTTAGATATATGGGCATTGAAAACAACATTGGTGCAGGTACAACTTATATTAACTGTGCGACGGTATTAAAGGCATTTGGCAGAGCAGAAGACTCTATGCCTTTATTCGAGAAAGCACTTAATGTATATAAAGAAAAACTTGAAAGTAACGACAAACGCTTTGGTGGACTTTATAACAATATGGCTTTGTCTTTAGTTGATTTGAAACGCTTTGATGATGCCTATAAATTGTATGAAAAAGCAATTTCTGTTATGGAAAAGCACGATGATGGTATGCTTGAAGTTGCTATTACTTATCTTAACATTGCAAGTGTAAAAGAAGCAGAATTGGGACTTGAAGATAGCGAAAAAATCATAGAAGAATATCTTTATAAAGCAATGAAACTTTTAGATGAATACGAAAACAGAGATGGATATTACGCCTTTGTGTGCGAGAAATGTGCATCAGTTTTTGGGTATTACGGATTTTTTGCATATCAAAATGATTTGACTGAAAGAGCGAGGGAAATTTATGAAAGGTCTTGAACTTGCTGAAAAATTTTATAAAGAATATGGCGAGAAAATGATTGACGAAAATTTTTCTCACATAAAGCAATATCTTGCAATCGGTCTTGCAGGTAGTGGGTCAGAGTGTTTGGGCTTTGATGATAATATTTCCCAGGACCACGATTTTGAAGCGGGATTCTGCATATTTATTCCTGATGAAATATCAGAAAAAGACGAATTTTTGCTTGAGCGTGCATACTCAAAGCTCCCAAGTGAATTTATGGGTTATGAAAGAAGTAAACTTAATCCTGTTGGTGGAAATCGTCATGGAGTTATAAGAATAAGCAAGTTTTTCAAAGATAAAGTCGGCGACGAAAAAGGAAACATCACAACTGATGGATGGTTTTACATTTCAGAGCAGTTTCTTCTTGAAGCCACAAACGGAAAAATATTCTGTGATAATTTTGGACTTATAACAGGCATTCGCAACAAATTATCATATCTCCCTGAAGATATACGCCTTAAAAAGTTAGCAGGAAATATTTTTGTTATAGCACAATCAGGTCAATACAACTACAAAAGGTGTATTGACAGACAAGAAACTGGTGCAGCACAATTGGCAATAGGCGAATTTGTGAATGCAACTTTGAAAGTAATTTTCCTATTGAACAAAAAATATATGCCATACTACAAATGGTCATTCCGTGCATTAAAGGACCTTGAACTCTTATCAGAATTACACGACACACTTGAATACCTGATTTCAAGTGAAAATACAGAAAAAGAGTCAAGATTGAAAATTGAAGTAATTGAAAATATTGCTTCTTTAGTGATAAAAGAACTTGAAAATCAAAGTTTGACTCGTGCATCTTCAAACAATCTTGTAAATCACGCTTATTCTGTAAATGATAGAATCAAGGATGCAAAAATACGAAACTTAAACGTAATGTATGCGGTATAAAGCAAAGATGACGGTAAAGATTTATCTTTACCGTCTTTTTTATATTGTTTTTTTGAGGGATTTATGGTATTATTTGGTTATAAAAAGGAGTTGGGTTTATGAAAAAGAAAATTATAATTATTGCACTAGCGATTATTCTAGTTGGTGGAATTATTGCATCTGCTATTTTAATTCCAAAACTTGAATATGCAAAAGATTCAAATGATACTGAAGAATTATACAGACAATACATTGATTTAGTAGGTTATGAAAATACTATTGAAACTGCTATTCCACAAACTGAACTTTACAACATTGTGAAAAAACACTTTGACTCCCCTCTTGCTGACGGCAAGACAGAGAAAAAAGCAATTATTATTGGTTACGACGGTTGCCGTGCAGATGTACTTGTGGCAATGAATGACGAAAATAGTGCGATTTCTTTTATGCTTAACGATGGCGCATCAATAAACCTTGCATATTGTGGTGGTGTGAACTACCCTGCCCCTAACACTCAAGACACATCAACTGCGCCAGGCTGGTGTTCAATTCTTACAGGTGTATGGGCAAGTGAGCACGGTATTACTGCAAATGGTATTACAAAATCACTTGACCACAAAACACTTCTTACAACTCTTGTTGAAGACGATATTATAGATAGTTCTACTTTTATTACAAAATGGAAAGGTCATTTTGACAGAAAAAATGCTACATATAACGATGAAAAAGCATACTGCGAAGAAAATAATCTTAATGTATCATTTAACAGATGCAAAGATGACGTTGCATCTCACGAATACACATTAAATGAAGTTAAAAAGAGTGATTGTGCAGATTTCATTTTTGTAATTTATGAACCAACTGACTCAACAGGTCATAATTACGGTTTTACAATTAACAATCCGAGATACAGAGTGGCATTCCAGACTGCTGACCAATATGGATTTGAGACTCTTGAGGCAATCAAGCAAAGAGAAACTTATGAAACTGAAGATTGGCTTATTATTATAACATCTGACCACGGTGGAATAGGCACAGACCACGGTGGTGCAAGTATTCAGGAAAGAATGACATTTATTGTTGCAAACAAGGAAATTGACTATGAATAATCTTATGTTTGAACAATTTAACAATGCTGACTTTACACTTTTTGAGGGCAATCCTATACTTAAAAATCCTTTAAATAGCTTTGTTATTGCAGACCCAAGCGTTTTGACTCCAGATGTATCTCACGACGGCAAATGGCACTTATTCTGCCACACATTTTTTGGCGTTTACAGATACGAGAGTGTTGACGGAATAAACTTTAATAACAAAGGCAAAATCGTTAACCGTGCTATGCGACCAAATATCAATTACATCGACGGTAAATACTACTTGTTTTTTGAGCGTACAAGACCTGTGATTTTTAATCTTTTAAGTCTTGTAGGTGCAAACTGGAAATCAGAAATTTACTGTGTTGAGTCCACTAATCTTGAAGAATGGTCAAAGCCATATTTGGTTGTTGGCAAGACTCGTGATTATGAAGAATACAAGAATGGTTTTGCAATTTCAAATCCGTTTTTGATAAATATTGATGGCAAATATCGTATGTATTATTCTTGTGGGCAGACTTTCATTGAAGATTGTGGTTTTTGTGAGCCGACACACATTAGTTTTGCAGAAAGCGATAGCATTACAAACGGCTATGTATCAAGGGAAAAACCTATTATTAATCCTGATAAAAATATTGAATATCTCAATCTTTGTTCAGGTTGCTTAAAGGTGTATAAACTTAAAGATTGCTACATAGGTTTACAAAATGGATTGTTTGAAAAAGACGGTAAAAGTCATTCGGCAATTATGTTGTTAAAGTCAGATGATGGTGTTAATTTTGAGTTTGTAAAACCGTTTTTAGTACCACAAATCCAAGGCGAAAGCCATTGGATGGCACAATATGTTTATGCTTGTTGCCTTACATATCACGAGAACAAATTAAGACTTTATTTTAATGCGAGAAATGTTTCAAATAATTTAACAGGCAGAGAATGTATTGGGATATTTGAAGCAAATATATAAAAAGTTTGGCGAGGTTTTTGACCTTGCCATTTTTTTTGCTTAAAACTATTGACAATTACATACTACAAGTGTAGTATTAAAGTAGATACTACAGTTGTAGGAGGGATTTTTATGAACTTATCAGAAAGAGAATGGACTGTGCTTAAGGCTTTGTGGGAAACTGACGGCGCAGAACTTGGTGTGCTTGTTAACACACTTTATTCACAGACCAAGTGGAATCGTAACACGGTACTCACATATCTTACTCGTATGGAGTCAAAGGGATTGGTACAGATTGATAAAACTGTGTCCCCTCATCTTTACCGAGCTACTGTTGACCGTGAAAGTTGTCAACAGAAAGAACGACAAAACTTTCTTAATCGTGTTTACAGCGGGTCTGCAAGCGATTTAATTGTTGCATTCCTTAAAGAAGAACCTATTTCAGAAAAAGAAAGGGAGTATCTTCGCAAGATTCTTGACGATATGGAGGTGTAACTATGACTGATATATGGGGATTTCTTTTGCAGACACTTACTATTTCAGGTGTTGCAACTATGCTGCTCATTATTAAAGCGTTATTTAAAGATAAACTTCCTCCAAAATGGCAGTTTGCAGTATGGAGTGTGCTTGGTATTTTCTTCTTTATTCCTGCAGGAATAAACGGACGTTACACGCTATTTAACTGGCGATTTATTGTTGAATTCATAAAGTTATTATTTGGAGAGTATTCATTTACACGCGTTATATTACCATTTCCGCACATAAACTCTGCGCCAAAAACTGTTGCCGATTGGCTGTTTCTTGCATATTTTATCGGCATATTTGTTTGCCTTATTAAATATGTTGCATCGTATATACGGCTTGGTATTCTTTTGCGAAAAGGCAACTCCCCCACTGTCGAAACAACTTTACATATTCGTGAAATTGCAGATAAATACAACATTAAAACTTGCAGAATCATAGAAGTTTCAGGGCTTACAACCGCTTTTGTTTTCGGTGTTTTTAGACCCGTTCTTGTAATGCCTGCTGACAAAGAGATTGACGATAAAGTTATTCTTCACGAACTTCTACACCTTAAAAATAAAGATACTTTATGGAGTATGGTAATATGCTTTTTGCGTTGTTTACATTGGTGCAATCCGTTGGTAAACTACTGTGCAAATCGTGCAATTAACGATATGGAGTCCCGTTGCGACCAACAAGTGCTTGAATTACTTGAGGGGGAAGAACGTAGGGATTACGGACATATTCTTCTTTCAATGTGTAATGATAAATTTTCTAAAACCCCCGGCAGTACTTGTATAAACAACGGTGGCAAGAATATTCGTGAGCGTATAGAAGCCATTGCCCGTTTTAAAAAATATCCTGTAGGAATGGGACTTGTTTCGGGTTGTGCAATTATTTCTCTTGTATTTTCACTTATTGTAGACGTTCAGGCAACTTCTATTTACGACAAAGAAAATCACTCATATTTATCGGTTGCATCTGCAAGAAGTATAACCTGCACTACTTTCGAGGGTGCGTTTGACACTTATGCCAAAGCAGTAATGAAAGAAAGCAAGATTTACAGAATTATGTGCGCGCCTGAAAGTATGCAAGATGAACTTATCAACCATAATTCAGACTGGGATAACGGGCTTAATGGTCATACAGAATCTTCAAACTACTATATATACAACCTTGAAATGTTTGATGATAACATTCGCGAAGGCCTATTGGTATTTCGTCTTGTTACCATTCCTGATGATATGGAATGGGAAGAAAACAAATCTTTTGTTGCATATCAGAAAATCCGTGCAGAAAAAGAAAATGGCCGTTGGTTTGTTACTCCTTTAAGTGAATTCAGTTATACCACAACAGAAGACAGTTGGATTTACAGCGGTATTCGTGAATTACCTGCAAAAACATATACCGCAACTTCAAAAGATTTTCAGGTTGATATATCATATCAGACAATATATATAGTTGATAATCAAAAAGAAAATACAAACAACGATGCTTTTTCATCTATGTTCAGTCCTTCGTGGACTTTCAACGATGTGCCAATTCCTAATGCAAAATTCAATTCAGCTTATGACAATAATCAGGTGCGTGTTACACATCTTGGAACAGAAGACGAAAGAAAAGACATTTCGCAAATAGGTATTTCCACCTTGCCTGTTTATAATGAAGAAGACAAAAACACCGAACTGCCATCCGCAACAGGAGGAACTTCTTCAGGAAGCAGTTCTGACGGCACAAGTTGGGGAACACGAAGCACTTATGAGGGTTGGGGACCCTCGCTATTACTCTCGGGTGGTGGCGGTGGAGGAACTTTCTCTCAATACTTTGACACCGACTATCCTAAATACTTTGTAGCAGATTTATATATAAACAACGAGTTGTTTGCACAAATGGAACTTTGTATAAATGAGGAGGCGGAATAATGACAACTTATAACAGACTATATGACGGTATATCAAATGTTGCATGGGGATATTTTTTCCTTTACTTTGATATAAACTTAGGCACTGTATCTGTACTCCCAAATTTTGTTGGCTTTCTGCTCTTTCTCAAAGCAATTGATTTATTGAAAAACGACCAGCGTGAGCTTGGTTTATTAAAAACCTTAGGCATAATTCTTACTGTATGGAATTTTATTGAATGGGTTGGCAGTTGGGTTTCATACAGTTTTGGAAATTGGTATTTTATCAATATAATCATAGGGCTTGTTAATTTGTATTTCCACTTTCAGTTAATAACAAATCTTGCATCTATTGCAAAAGAATATCAGCAAGAGGGTTGTGAACAAGATAAAAAACTTCTTAAATACAGAACAATGCAGACAATTATGTTAACCGTTTTTCTTGCAATATCAAATTTCATACCTTTCTTTGAAGAAATAGGCACATATATTTCTCTTGGATTAGCAATTATTTATATTGTTGTTTGTATATGCATTATGAAAGCCTTGTTTGATTTAAGAAAATGTCTGCGAAAAGATGATGAAGTGCAGTTGTAATATGTAACATAATTAAAATGTCGTTTCATTCTGTTAGACAAACTATAATTTGTTTTTTATCTCTTGAAATTTGAAAATGTTGGGTATATAATTACTTTGATAAAAAAATAACAAGTCAAAGAGAGGTTTATTCTTATGGCAAGATATGCGATTTATGGTGCAGGTTCACTCGGTACTGTACTTGGTGCGTTTATCACAAAAAATGGTGGCGAAGTTGACCTTATCAACCGTAACAAAGCACACGTTGAGGCACTTAACACAAAAGGTGCTAAAATTATTGGTACAGTTGATATGGTAGTTCCTGTTAAAGCAATTACACCTGACCAGATGGAAGGCAAATATGACGTTATTGTTCTTCTTACGAAACAGTTATTCAACAAAGAAGTTGTAACAATGCTTAAAGATTATCTTACAGACGATGGTGTTGTTGTAACTTTACAGAATGGTATTCCTGAACCGGGAATTGCTGAAATTATTGGTACAGAACACACAATGGGTTGTGCAGTTGAATGGGGCGCAGCGTTAGTTGAGCCGGGCGTTTGTGAACTTACAAGCGATAAGGATTCACTTTCATTCCATATGGGCAAAATGGACGGAATTACTGATGCTCAATTCAACATGGTTAAAGAATTACTTGAAATGATGTGCCCAGTACATGCAGAAGAAAACCTTATGGGTGCTCGTTGGTCAAAGTTACTTATCAACTCTACATTCTCAGGTCTTGGCACAGTTGTTGGTGGTGTTTTCGGCGATGTTACTGAAGATAAGGCAGGTCAAAAAGTTGCAATCCGTTGTATGAAAGAAATTATTGATGTTGGCCACGCATCAGGCGTTGAATTTGCACCTGTTCAGGGTAAAAACATTGTTGGTCTTTTCTATTGGAAAGGTGCATTAAAGCGTGCATTCGGCTGTTTCTTACTTCCAATAGCACTCAAAAAGCACAGAGATATTGAGCCATCAATGTTGCAGGATTTAAAGAAAGGTAAACCTTGTGAAGTTGATGCAATCAACGGTGTTGTTTGTGATTTCGGCAAGAAATATGGTGTGGCTACACCAATAAACGACAGAATTGTTGAGATTATAAAGAAAATCCAAAACGGCGAACTTACAGCCACAAAAGAAAACTTTAAGTTGTTTGATGATATTTTATAATTTATATAATTAAATTTTAGGGGACACTTATTGTGTCCCCTTTTTCTTTGGTAAATTTGAGTTTGTCGAATTCAATTCGTAATGCGTAATTCGGAATTCGTAATTCCCCCCTC
>CALCBQ010000041.1 GCA_937897215.1 uncultured Clostridia bacterium
ACCGCTTTTATGTAGAAGATGAAAGCGGCAGACAGGTACAGCGAGAGTTCGCAGGAACGGAAAGCAAGAGCGAAACAGAGTCTCTGCTTCGCAAGGCAATGGAAGACTACGAAGCAAAGAAATTTGTAGCGAAATCCGAAAATACTACAGTGGGTATGTTACTTGATATGTGGGTGGAAGAAGAACTAAAACCCGGCAATCTAAGCAACGGTACAGTAATGGCCTACCAAGGCACAGTTAACCGTATAAAACAATACCCCATAGGGAACCGAAAACTGAAAAGTGTAACAGCCGACCATTTGCAGACTTTTATGGATCAACTCAGCTTTGGCGGAGTGAATCCGGACGGTACAACATCGAAAGCACTCAGCAAGGGGTACTTGCGATTGTTCTCTGCCGTTCTGCAGGGAGCGTTCCGCTTTGCAGTATTTCCCAAGCGGATGATTTCTTTTAACCCAATGCAGTACGTAGTATGGCGAGGCAAAAAGGATGATTACGAACTGTTCTCGGATGATAACTGTGAAGTTGCTTCCATTCCAACACTTACTCACGAAATGTACTTAAAGCTTGAGGATTTTCTGAAAGCAAAGGATAATCCCGCACTGCTCCCGATACAGATTGCGTACTACACAGGACTTCGCATTGGTGAAGTCTGTGGACTAACTTGGCAAGACGTAAATCTTGAAAAGCAGTACCTTACGGTGCGCCGCAGTATGCGCTACAACAACGCAAGGCACAAAACCGAGATAGGGGCTACCAAACGCAGGAAAGTCCGCACGGTGGACTTCTGTGACACCCTGGCAGAGATTCTGCGAACAGCAAAGCTTGAACAGCACAAAAACCGATTCCAATACGGAGAACTATTCTGCCTTAACTACTATATTGAGGTTAAGGAGAAAGATCGTACATACTACGAGGTCTATACGCTACCGAGAAACGAGAAGGTTCCCGAGGGATACAAGGAGATATCCTTTGTATGCTTAAGACCTGACGGAGCGTATGAATCGCCAAGCACGATTGGTATTATGTGCAAGAGAGCAAGCAAAAAGGTAAAAGGCCTCGAAGGATTTCATTTCCACCAACTGCGACACACATTCACAAGTAATCTGCTCTCAAACGGAGCAGCACCGAAGGATGTGCAGGAGCTTTTAGGTCATGCTGATGTAAGTACCACGATGAACGTTTATGCTCACTCTACAAGAGAAGCAAAACGTACTTCCGCAAGACTGCTCGATAAGGTGGTTGGCGGATAAAAACAAAAACTTTCCCTTATTTTCGCTCATAAGGGCAAAAACAAGGGAAAATACATAACAGTTGAGTTTAAAGTTGCTGAAAAGCCCAGTAATATCAAGGTTTTTTAGAGTGTAGGACAGTTAATGTCTGATAAACTCAAATTTGTCAAACAAAAAGGACAGACTTTTAAGGTCTGTCCTTGATTACTTTACAAAACCAACATTCTGTTGGGTTTAATTCTATATCGTTTTCAGTAAGATTAGTTTTATGAATGGTATTATAATGCTCAAGGCAAAGGTTTTTATCGATTTCCGGAGATAGTCTTTTGTAATTTTTTCTCATATATGGCACTAAACACACTTCAAAAAACAATTCGAAGTTTTCATCTATAAAATTCTTCATAAATTTATCCATAATATTCATCCTTTTAGTATTACTTTATGTTATTATATGTTCTTTTTAAATATTTTGCAATAGTTTTTAATATAATATATTAAAACAAGCTATAAAATATGAGGTGATTTTATGCGACCTTTGAAAGAACATATAAGTATAACAATTGATAGTGATATTCTTGAAAAAGCAAGACAGTTAGCAGAATTAGATGACCGTTCACTTTCTCAATTCATAAATATCGCTCTCAAAGAGTATGTTAAAAAAATTGAAAATAAGGATTAAAAAGTCGGGGTAACCCGATTTTTTTATTTAATTTGTCTTACTACAAGCTAAACATACTTCGCACTGAGTATTTCAGCTTTTCTTTATTGTTTTCATTCTACACTTCGGGCAGGTAATTTCAATCTTGCCCCTACCCTTTGGCACGCGCATTACTGTTTTACAGTTTTTGCAACGGAAATATCTATGAGTTTTTCGGTCGCGTATTTGATTCATTAAGAGTTTAATGTATGCTTTAGGTTTTTCAGACCATCTTAAATACCAGTTAAGTTCATTTCGTCTTTTTTCATAATTCTTTGAAAATGTACGGAAAACGCCATAAAAAATCAAAATCAAACTTATTAAATATAAAAATCTCAAGTGTCTGAAATTACTTAAAACCGAACACACAAGTCCTGAAATTGTCAGAAATAAAGTAAACTGGTCGCTACCGTAACGCCCTGTCATAAATTGTTGAAGTTTTGCCATAAGCTGTTGTAAAAAATTCATTTGTATCTTCCTTAATCATTTTTATAAATATATTATAGCACAAATATTTGGAAATAATTACCATAGTTTTAATAATATGTAAACTTAACGCAAGATTCAACATAAAAAACGCTGACTTGAAAGTCAGCGTTATTTTTTATTCTTTTGTATCTTCTTTAACTTCTTCTGTCTCGGTTTCAATAGTTTCTTCAGCAACATCTGAGACAGTTTCTTCAACAACTTCTTCTGTTGGTGCAATTAATTCGTCTATTGACTCAACCACTACCGCCTGATTCATTTCGTCCTGATGCTTTTCTGCCTTTTCATTAAGCCAAGCAATAATATCGGCATAAACTTCTTCGCGATTAATCTCGTTAAGGATTTCGTGGCGAGCACCCTCGTAAAGTTTCATGATAACATTTTTATGCCCTGTCTTTTTAAGCATTTTATAAACTTCGTTAACACCTTTACTGTAATCGCCAACAGGGTCCATTGTGCCTGAAATAAGGTAAATTGGCATACTCAAAGGCACTGTGTTATACCAACGCTTTGAAGAAATTTGCTTAAGAGTTGTGAAAAGCGCTTTCATACCGCTTACCGTGTATGTATATCCGCACAATTCATCTGCATTGTATTTGTCAACTTCTTCTTCGTCGCGACTTGCCCAGTCGTTTTCAGTACGCTTCTGAGTTTTTCTGTTATATGCACCGAATGCAATAGCATCAAGCACTTCTGAACGATGCATAGCACCATTTTGTTTAATAAGAACATTTGCAAGTTGAATTCCGATGCCCAATGCAGGATTTTCGCCACTTGTACCGCTATAAATCACGCCATCAAGCAAATAACCGTATTTTGCAGTGTATTTTCTTGCTATAAGACTGCCCATACCATGACCCAGCATAAAGAATGGCAAGTCAGGATATTCGCTTTTGATAATATCAGTTAATGACTTTAAATCTTCAACAAAATGTTCTTCGCCCTCAGTTTCGCCGAAAAATCCAAGCATATCACGGTCAGTAACCGACGAGCCGTGGCCTATGTGGTCGCTTACAAATACCGCATAACCTGCTTTGCAAAGTTCAAGAGCAAAACGAGCATAACGGTTTGAGTATTCTGCCATACCATGTGAAATCTGCACAACACCTTTAATTGAGCCATAATCAATAGGTGCGGCACTTTGAGCATATATGTCGCATAATCCCGAATGTGATGGGAATGTGTATTCTTTAGTGAGGAATTCCAAAAATATCACCTTAAATAAATTGATAAGGTATTTTACCACATATTGAGCAAAAAATCAAATCAGCTGTATAATGCGAATTCAAAGTGTTGAAAAAATATGTATTTTGTGGTAAAATATGTGAGCGTTCGGGGCATTAGCGCAGTTGGGAGCGCATCACACTGGCAGTGTGGGGGTCAGGGGTTCAAGTCCCCTATGCTCCACCAAAAAAGGATTTGACAAATTGTCGAGTCCTTTTTATTTTAATCAACACAATGTGTAAATGATGTTTGTAAAAAATTAACATTTGTTCAATTTTAAATTCATTTATTTGGATAATAATGTAAATATAAATAAGACAGAAAGGTCTTGGTGTTATGAAAAAAATATTAGCGTGTGTTCTTGTGATAACGCTTATCTTTACAGGATGCAGTCTTGTAAATGAACAAAAAATTGATGGAACTCAAATTAAATTATCCGACAACAAAATCACTGTTGACGGCAAAACTGTTACAAATGACAGCACACAATCAGTTTATACTGCAAATGATATTGTGTTTTATCTTTCCGGTCAGGATTTCACTTATGGCGAAGGTTCAAAAGAAGATGAACACGAACAAAGTGAAGCAGATGCACATACAGTTGTGCATATTACACAACCCGGCAGATATGTGCTTAGCGGAAAACTTTCTGCAGGGCAGATTGCAGTTGACCTTGGCGAAGATGCAGAAGAAAATCCCGATGCAGTAGTTACACTCATTCTCAATGGTGTTGATATTACTTGCACGGTTGCCCCTGCAGTCATTTTCTATAATGTTTATGAATGTGGTGTTGCAGATGAAGAAACTGCAACAAAAGATGTTGATACTGAAAGTGCAGGTGCAAATGTGATTATTGCAGACGGCACAGAAAATAATATTAACGGCTCTTATGTTGCGAAAATTTACAAATCTTATGAACTGAACGAAGATGGCACAGAAGTTGTTGATAGCAAAAAACTTCACAAATACGATGCCGCTTTCTATTCAAAGAAAACTATGAATATTGACGGTGGAGAAAAAGGCGACGGAATTCTTAATATCAAGGCTGAAAATGAGGGACTTGACAGCGAACTTCATCTTACAATCAATGGTGGTATTATAAATATCACATCCGGTAACGATGGCATCAACACCAATGAAGATAATGTTTCTGTTACTACTGTAAATGGTGGTAAATTAAATATTCTTTGTAATGGTAGTACCGGCGAAGGCGACGGAATCGACTCAAACGGTTGGCTTGTAATCAATGGTGGTACTGTTGTTGCTCAGGCATGTGCTACAAGTGGCGATGCAGGTATTGATTCAGATTTGGGTATTTATATTAATGGCGGTAGTGTGATTGCATCAGGTAATATGCTTGACAGAATTGCAGGCGGAGAACAGACTTATGCAGTATTCAACTTCGCAAGCCGACAAGTAGGCGACAGCACATATACTTTGAAAAATTCAGAGAACAAAGTTGTTGGCGAATATGCTCCTACTAACGATTTCACATATCTTCTCATAGCAGGCGACGAACTTGTTGCAGGAGATTATACATTCTGGCAAGGAGATACTCAACTCTCAGCATCTTCAACGAATATGGGCAATGAGAACAAAGGCGAAATTCCTGACGGGCAGACAAATGCAGATGGTACACCGCCCGAAATCCCTGAAGGCATGGAAAATATGCAAAGGCCTCAAATGGACGAAAGTATGACAAGACCTGAAATGCCAAATGGCGAAGCACCTGAACCTCCCGAAGGTATGGAAAATATGACACCGCCTGATAAAATGGGTGGCGGAATGGGTATGATGGGTGGCAATATGACAGGCAATGGCAACAACTCGACCACATTCACAATAGTTGATGGCGGAAACCAGTTCAGTAACGTAAGTCCTATAGCCACCACACCAACAGAATAAAATTAGTTTGACAAATTGGAGTTTGTCGAACAGAATGCAAAGCGCAAAGTGTAGGAACTGCGTTGCGATTATAGATTACCCCCCCTCAGTCAAATGCTACGCATTTGCCAGCTCCCCCTCAAGGGTGGAGCCCAATTTAGCCTTCCCCCTACGAGGGGAAGGTGGCAAAACGAAGTTTTGACGGAAGGGGGGGCAAAGAGCCCGACAAACTCCAATTTGTCCACTTGAATAGGCTCTTTATTTTTGTTATAATACCCTTGGTGATATTATGGAACTAAAATTTAATAATGGAAAATTCAGAATAATGCAGATTGCCGATACTCAAGACACAAGTTGGACTTCGCCTGATACTGTGAATTTTATTCGTTCCGCTCTTAAAAAGGCAAAACCTGACTTGGTCGTTTTTAGTGGCGACCAGTTAAAAGGTTACGGAATTACTTTTAACCTTGGCGACAGAAAAGCAAATCCAAAGATTGCAATTGATAATCTTTTAAAGCCGCTTGACGAAATGGGCGTACCTTTTACATTTGTTTTCGGTAATCATGACGACCAATGTGCTGCCGATAAAAAGCAACAACTTGAACTCTATAAACAACATGAAAATTGCCTTGCTTTTAATGCAGATGACAATATTGAAGGCTATTGCAATCACAATCTTCTTGTTATGGGCGAAGATGGTAATCCTAAACTTAATGTGCTTTTAATTGATAGTCTTTCAATGAGCCTTAATGGTCGTTGCTGTCCCGTTTCAGAGGGGCAAATTGAGTGGTATAAAGGTCTTCGTGATGAACTTAAAGAGAAAAACGGGGATTATGTGCCAACCATTATGTTTCAGCATATTCCTGTGCCTGAAATCTGGAATTTGCTTATGGAAGTTCCAAAGAAAAAGGGTGTAGCAACCGGATATCGCGACCACGCGGGCAAATTCTTCGATTTAAATCCTGAATGTTGTGTAATTAACGACCGTTCATTCGTATGGGAAACTCCTGCAACACCTGAAGTAAATACAGGCGAATTTGATGCACTTAACGAAAAAGGCGATGTATTTGCAATGTTCTTCGGCCATGACCATAATAACTCGTTTATGGGCGAATACAAGGGTATGAAAATGGGTTATACCCAAGGTTGTGGATTCAATGTCTATGGTCCTGCAGATAAAAGAGGAGTCCGCATTTTTGACTTCGATGAAAATGATGTAAAGAACTTTGAAACGACAACCATCGAGATTAAAGATTTACCCGATTTCAAGGTAGAAAAGAAAATCCGTTATAACGCTTACACCTATGCACCAAACAGTTTTGATGCAGCAATGCCACTTATTAAAGGTGCAGTCGCAGGGATTGTAGCAACAGTAGGATTAGTAACAGCGAGAAAGATTATAAAACGAAAGAAATAATTGTATGCAAGGGGCGTCAAATCGGCGTCCCATTTTTGTTTAACAAATTGGAGTTTGTCGGGGTCTTTGTATAGATACAACCTATTACCCTCCCTCATTGAGGGAGGTGGCAAAATCAAAGATTTTGACGGAGGGAGTTTTACAATTACACATATTACTCCCTCAGTCTGCTTCGCAGACAGCTCCCTCAGAGAGGGAGCGAAAAACGTACTCATAAAACACCCCGACAAACTATAATTTATCTAACAAAAACGGAGGACCAAAGCCCTCCGTTAAGTTTTTACCACTTATTTTCAACATATTCGCACCATGATGGTAAGTCTTTAATTTCAATTACTTTGCCGTCGTCAAGTGTTACTGTACCATTCCAAATACCGTTTACCTGATGACAATTCATTCTTGCAATATCCAAGACATTCAAGTCAGTTACACTATCAAAAGTAGGTGTAAGTGTCATGTTAAATCGTCCATCTTCAGAAATAATTTTCCACTCTTCCATAAATCTGCCTTTTGGGAATTTTTCTACATCAACTGCACCGATTTTATGTGCTTTACCATCCCAGAAAAGACAGGTTTCAGTAGCGTTACTTTCGTCGCCGATTGCCCAAGTAATTTCAAAGCCGAAAAGATGCTTTGTGCCATCTTCGTCATAAATGTACTGTGCACCGTTACCCCAATACCACACAAGTTTATGAGGAGTATTTACGCGACCCCAGTCCATATAACAGAAAGTATTTTCTTTTGAAAACTCGTAAACTTCGTCGCCGAATTTGTATGTACCACCACAAGGCATACAATTCTGTTTTGTTGTCATAAAGTATCTTGTTGGTTGGTCTTTGAAAGGAAGAACAGTTGTAATATTTTCAAGCCCCGGCATAATATCCATGTGGAACTCGCACTCAACAATCTTGCCTTTATGTGGTGCTCTGAACCAAAGAGTTCTATATGTGTCGTAAGTTTTAAACTCAAACTGCGCCTGTCTTACATTACCTTTGAAGGTGTTTGGCACATCGCCTTTTGGTGGAAGAATATATTTGTTTGCGCCACCAACATACATATAGTTGGCATCTGCTATTACACATTTGTTTTTTATGTCAGTAAGTTTTGCACTTACATAACCACCAATAGAAATATTTGCAAAACTCAAATCGACAATGTAATTTTCGTTACGGATTACATAGAAATCCCACTCTTTTTTGCGCCAGTTTGGTTTTGAATAGTCGCGATTATAAGTGAACACATTGTGTCTTGCCCAACCTTTAGCAAGTAGGGTTCCGTCTTCTGCTAAAAGTGGAGTTTCTTCTGTATATTCGGTTTGTTTTGACTTTGCTTCCCACTCGGTAAAGCTTTTGTAAGTTCTTGGCAATTCTTTTGACATAAAAACACTCCCTAAATTTTCCATATATATAATTATAACAATATAAAACAGCCAATTCAATACCCAATATTGAACTGACTGTTGATTTTTTATTTATTTATTCTTTTTTGAAGTTTGTCGTACTCTTTTTCGATTTCTGCCATACGATTTTCAATAAATTCGTATTCTTCCTGCCATAAGGCATATTCTTTTTTATCGTCTTTGTCAGGCGCGAAATCTTCAAGGTCTAAAAGCTGGTCCTCTAAATCGTCATACTCATCAGAAAAACGCTCCATTAAATCTTCAATTTCTTTTAACGACATATTGGGAAAATCAAATATCTCTGCCATATGAAATTACTGATTATCGTTTGTTTTGTTTTCTTCGAATTCGTTATACTGATATTCTGGGAATGGGCACTCAGGCATTACAAATGCAAGAATTGCATAAACAGCAATACCTGCAATCCAAAAAGTGAAGAATGTTACCAATGCATAGATAACTCTCACGATTGTTGGGTCAATACCGAAGAATTCAGCAAAGCCTGCGCAAACACCACTGATTTTCTTATCTGTACTCTTATATAATTTCTTTTCTTTGAACATTTTTAGTTCCCCCTAAAATTTATTTTATAAAAGTTTTTCCGCTGTATTCAGGTACAATACCGTTAAAACAATTTTTAGCGAATTGTGGGTCTAAATACTTTTTTGTTTTTCTGCGTATTTTTATTTTACCGCAAATTCCTATAATTGACAATACAATTCCCCAAAAAATATTCCAGTAATCAACAGGATTTTCACCTTTTGCATAAGTTATTGTTTCGCCAATTAAAAACATTACTCCAAGAGCCACAAGCAATGTATAAACATTAAAAAACTTTACTCTTTTTAAAACTTTTTTACTGTGGGTTACTTCATAGGTGCAATCATTTTTAATTAACGGGTCATCAATGTATAGTCTCTCGTAAGCGGTATATCTGTCAAGCTCAAAATCTTCATTACGAATTATAAACTCATAAGGTATGTCTTGACTGAAACTCAAATTGTATGTGGTTTTAAGAACCAATCCCGTTATACTCTCCATTGCCGGTCTGAACCAATCCCAAAATGCATCATGCAAACCAAAGGGATTTATGAGAACCATGCTTTTATACCTTTGTTCGAGAGTCAACCGGACAGGCAAACCAACCATATAATCAATTACAACAAATTCATTTGACGGGATTTTATACCTGACTCCGTTTACATCTGCATAAATCTTAAAACAGGTTTCATTAAACAACCGTAATTGCATACTCTGTTACCTTAAATTTTCAATAATATCTGTAATATCATTTTCGCCGGTTGATTTGTATTCACGATACTGCTCTACGCCGTATTCAATACCTGTTTTTATAAGCTCGCCACCGCAAACAGCAAAACTGACAATTGCCGTAAAGAGCGAAATCACAAAAAGTATTACAACTGATACAAGTGCTTTTTTCATATAAATCTCTCCTTACTTATTTGTTAATCATGCGAACACATTCTTTAATTTCTACTGCTGCCCACAAAAGAGTAATTACTCCAAGTAAAAATACTGTGAGAGTTGAAGAAATTGCGAATACAAGAAATGCAACTGAACCGATGGCAGGCACTACAAAGCAGAAGAATACACACATTACTGCTGAAGCAATAAACAACCCCAAGGTAAGAGGAATTGAAATAACTGCCTGAATGATATTCCAGATAAGTGCTACTGTCCAGAATGTTTTGTTATGCTTTATACCCTTTTTCGGCTCAACTCTTTTTTGAGTTATTGCATCGCCAACATACTGTTTTGCACATTCAAATGGCGAGCCAAGTTCTTGGCAGATTTGCCCTTCTGTTTTACCTGCTGCCTCGCCTTCGCGAAAATGTGCACGGAAATCTTCAAGAATTTCGTTGCGCTCATCTTTTGGCAATGGCGAAAGATAATAATATAATTCATTCAAAAAATCGATTTTATTCATTTTGTTACCCCCTCAAAAAATGAGTTTACCTGACTTGCAAATTCACTCCATTGGTCTTGCAAAAGTTTTTGTCTGTCGCGACCTTTAAGTGTAATTCTGTAATATTTTCTTGCAGGACCGTTTGGCGACTCTTTTAAGTATGAATCAAAATAGCCATCACTTTGCAACCTTTTTAGCATCGGATAAACCGAGCCTTCTGATATAGACATTTTCTTACCAAGCATATCGGCAAGCTCGTAACCATAACGGTCTTCTTTTAGTAAAACGGTTAACGCACAAAGTTCCAACACACCTTTTTTGAACTGTGTATTCATATCCTGCCCTCCTTAACTTTATCATTACACTATTATAATATCACACACTACTAAATAA
>CALCBQ010000042.1 GCA_937897215.1 uncultured Clostridia bacterium
TTTTTTCGAGTTTTAAGTTTTTCTTTTGCCTCTAAGTTCAGCGGTTAGTCAGCGGTTTAGAGGATAAACGATTTTGCCTTTTTGAAGATAAAGGAAATTGTCTAATTTAAAATTTACAAAACAAAAAATAATTTGACCTTTTTTGACTTTTAGTATTGACAAGTGAAAAATACTTGCTATAATAGTAATTGTAAAAGTCAAAGAAAGTCAAAGTCAAACTGCCTTCCCCTCGAGGGGAAGGGGGACCGCTTGGGTGGATGAGGTGCAAGTGGTTATAACGGATACTTTGTATCCTACACCTCATCAGTCTCGCGACGCTCGACAGCTTCTCCTCAAGGAGAAGCCGATTATGAAGGAGTTGACACTATGAACATCAGCAACTTAATAGCAAATATGATTCAAGAAATGCTTGAGGATGATGGTTACACAGAAATCCAACGAAATGAACTTGCACAGCGTATAGGTTGCGTACCAAGTCAGATAAACTATGTAATCTCATCGCGCTTTACCCCGGAGCATGGTTACATTGTAGAAAGCCGTCGTGGTGGTGGGGGCTATATTAAAATAACAAGGGCTACCTACGACAGAAACTCAATAAAAATGCACCTGATTAACTCAATAGGGCAGAGTATAAATGAAAACACTTGTCGCGCTCATCTTAAAAATCTTTATGAAAGTGATTTTATTGATGAAAAAACGACTAAAATATTCTTGTCAGCTTTAACAGGAAATGCTTATCGCGATATACCCCGTGAATACGGCGATATTCTTCGCGCATCAATATTCAAGCAGATGATACTTAATATACTTTAATTATTTTGAACGGAGTGAAATTTTATGTTATGTCAAAATTGTGGTAAATACGAAGCAACAACACATGTTAAAAGAATAGTAAACGGCGAAACTGCAGAGGCACACCTTTGCACCGATTGTGCAAGAGCGTTAGGCTATACTGATGTTTTTGGCGGATTTGGTAATACATTTGGCGATTTGCTTGGCTCATTTTTCGGGGAATCTCAGGTTAGCGGTTTAGGGTCAAGAACACTTCGCTGTGAAAAATGCGGAAACACCTTCAATGATATTGTAAATAGCGGAAAACTTGGTTGTGCCGATTGCTACGAGACTTTTTACGATAAACTGTTGCCATCGCTTCAAAGAATTCACGGCAAAACTCGCCACGAGGGTAAAAATCCAAAAATTATCAAAGCAGATATTGTTGAAAATGGAAATGTTCTTGAAGCTCTTGAAAATGAGCTTAAAAAGGCAATAGAAGAGCAGAATTTTGAAAAAGCAGCAGAACTTCGCGACAAAATCAATGAAATGAAAGCAGGTGGCAATAATGAGTAATAAATGGTATATCGGCGTTGGCGAACAGAGTGATATTGTTGTAAGTACTCGCATCCGCCTTGCAAGAAATCTTAAAGAATATCCGTTTCCTAACAAACTTAATACTAAAAATCGTATTGTGATTAATAATATTATTAAGGATGCAATTGAAAAGGACAACAAATACAATCTCAATTTTGTTGAAATGAAAACTCTTGCCCGATTTGAAGCCGCATCTATGGCGGAACGTCATATTATAAGCCCTGAATTTGCGTCAGATGCAGATGGCAGAGCATTACTCATTACACCTGAAGAAGATATCTGCATTATGTTAAATGAAGAAGACCATATTCGTTTGCAGGTTATGAAATCAGGTTTCGCACTTGACGAGGCATACGAAGTTGCCGACGAAATTGACAATGCGCTTGGCGAGAAACTGGAATATGCATTTGATGAGCGAATCGGTTATTTAACTCAATGCCCAACAAACTTAGGTACAGGTATGCGCGCATCTGTAATGCTTCATCTTCCTGCCCTTACAATGAATGGTCAGATTCATAAACTGATTAATACAATTTCAAAATTAGGGCTTACTTTCCGTGGTGCATTCGGCGAAGGAACAAAAGCAGTAGGCGATATGTACCAACTTTCTAACCAGATTACCCTTGGTATTTCTGAAGAATTTGCAATTAAAAACTTAAAGTCCATTACATTACAACTTTGTGCACAAGAAAGAGCCGCACGAGATGAAATCTTAAAGTCAATTAATACTGAAGATGCAATTTTCCGCGCTTACGGTACTCTTAAATGGGCACGACTTCTCTCAACAAAAGAACTTATGGAAAATCTTTCACTTGTTCGTTTGGGTAGTGTTGCAGGCAAAATCAATGTGCCTATTGAAAGAATAAATGAACTTATGATTTCAATGCAACCGGCAAGTATCAACGCTCGTGCAGGACAAAAACTTCCCGAACAAGAGCGTGATACAGTGAGAGCTACTGAAGTGAGAGTGAAATTAGGTTGAACAGAATTGTAGCCTTCCCCCTACGAGGGGAAGGTGGCAAAACGAAGTTTTGACGGAAGGGGGG
>CALCBQ010000043.1 GCA_937897215.1 uncultured Clostridia bacterium
AAACGGATTGCCTCATAAGATGCTACAAGCATTCTGCCACGCTTTTTAAGTGTAACAAGGTTGTCTTGTGTATGAACAACTGTTTCAGGAATCTGTGCACCCTCTGCAACATCTTTAAGTTCTTTTTCGTCGGCAGTAGGTACAGATGCGATTGTTCTGTAATCAAGACCGTTGATGTTTGTCTTTGTTGCGATAATAGAGTCAAGGTTGTTTGCTTCTTCAATACCCTGACGGACTGCGCGAGATACATATTCAGGGAAAAGCACAGCAGAATCAGTAGTTGCGAAGAATTTTTCAACAGCATCACTGCCTGCACCCTTAACTTTAATGTCAAAACGCTTTAACTGACGCTCAAAAGCATCAAGATTCTGTAAAGATGTACCCTTGTAGTTTTCACTTGGGTCGATTTTTTCAAGTTCGTAAAGAAGACCTTTACCTGTACCATAAAGTCCTTTGTCGAGTTTAATTGTTTCAAAATTTGCCATTATAAATCCTCCTTAAAATTTGAACTGACTATCTGAATTGTCAGTTTCTTTTTCTTCTGTATAAAACTGGCTTGCAACAGGAATTACTGTTTCCGCCTTTTTTGATATTGCCTTATTGAGCGCTTCAAGATTATCTGTTGAAAGGCAGACAAGCATTTCATCAATGCAATCTTCTTTGATTTCGGGAATTGCTAAGGCAAAACCCGACTTGATTTTTGTGCAGAGTGAAAGACGGTATTTTTCGCCGTCTGCACTTTTCTTTTCAAGCCCTTCAATGTAATCAGAAACCTTTTTAAGTTCTTTTTCATTCAAAGTAACAGATTTTTCTTCTTTGAATGACTTCAAAATATTTTCCATAGATTTCTCCTTTTCAAAAGATTTTGTAACACCCGCATTTCTTTGAGCAGGAACTGCCACAAAAGACCATTCATAAGCATCTGTAATGCCTGTGATTGTTTTATAACAACGATTGCCGTTATATTTGCGACCTGCAATGTGATTACAATGTGATTCTCCACAAACTGAACATATACGACTATCGCTTGCACAACTGAGGCTCACTTCTTTCTTGATACCGCTTTCAATATCACGAATAAGCGACTCGTTCTTTTCACTTCGCACAGTGTAGCACCACGCCTTTAAGTAGGTGTATGGTAATCCGTCAATTGTTTTGCGGGAAGCATCTGTAACCAACTGAGTTTTGTATGTGCGAGAATTCTGGTCCTCGCTTTTCATACTGTGATTTAGAATTCCTGTTTTGCCTACAAAAAGAGTTTCAAGAGTTTTAAGTGAGTTTTCATCAAATCGTTCAAAATCACGGTCAATGTCGTTGTCGCAAAGAATAACACTAAAGCAGAAAACATCATCTTTTGTGAGAGTTTTAAGAGTATGCACATTTATAAGTTTCATATCTTCGTCAGAAGGAATACCTATTTCATTTTTTGACTGATAGCATTTAATCATTTTTTACACCTCCCAAAAGTGATTTCGCCTGAGCAGAATAAAGCTCTGCCTTTGCAAGTTCCACTGTATCTTGTAAAGTGATTTCGTCCCAGATTACCTCAACTCCGCTACTGTTACCGCAAAGGCGTAAATACATATTGCAGATTTTCTCAATAACGGGAGTGAGAATTCTTCTGTATGCGGTAAGCTCAGTTGTAAGAGCATCTGCTTGTTGTGATGACATTCTTTCAGTTGTGCTCCAGCTAAGTCCTAACATAAACGGCGGTACAGAAAGTTTTGCCACAATCTGTTCAAGCATTTGTTTAACAGGGATTTCGCTGTCAAGCACTTGATTATCTGCACCAATTACTTTAATCTGCACATCGCCCACCGCAACAAAATCTTTAACGCTGTTTTTGTCCATAGCGTTTGCCCATTCAGTTGCAATCTGTGTTGCTCGCTCTTTTGCGTAAGCCCGGTCAAGCATATCCGAGCCGGGATTGTATGTAACCGCATAACGAAGATTGCCTGCTCTTTCCCAATTCTGACCGATTGAATCAAAAATTCTCATAAGAATTGATGAAACAAAGGGGAGCCCTTTAAGAACTGAACTACCTGTAATACTGCCTGCCTCAGGGTTGAGTGCAGAATACATTACAAGGTCTTGGTATTTTACAGGTGTCCCCGTGCTGTTGTCAGGTCGGCAAAGAAGAATTTCGTTGAATTTCTGCGGATTTCGTTTAAGTGAAATACTGCGGATTGGCACATTGTAAAGAGAATGAATGCCATTTGAATCCATAATAATTTCGCCTGCCGAAGTGCCGTAAGTGAGCAGTTGTTCAAAATAAGTATCAATAAACTTTTGAAGCCCGTTTCCTACACCACCTACATTTATGTTGCGGATAAAATCATCAAGTTGCGATTGATTTTTACCGTTGTTTGCAACTACTGTAAATCCGCCTGTAAGACGGACAATCTTATAAATTGCGGTGTCAATAATAGGGATTGACTCTCGCAACATTTTATAAAATTCAGGGTTGCACACACCTACAGGCGAGTAAGTGCCTAAAATATCATAAGGACGGGTGTGAGTTGTTTGCGGAGAAGAAGTACATATCTTTTTCTTTGCCATTTTTGAAAATATTGACAAACTGATTTTCTCCTTTCTGTTAGTTTCTTTCAACGGATAACGCGAATCCGAATCCGTCAGTTTGTTCAAGAGCCGTAGCCACAAAATAACGAATATCGTCCATTGCGTGGTCATACTCTTTTCGTGGGGCATCGTGAATGCCGTTTGTGTCCCAGCGGTACATCGAGAATTCGCGTATTGTGTCCGTGCAAGAACTACCTATTAAAATTTCTTTGCATTTCAGTTTTTCGCTTACCTTACGGATTCCGTCTGTTACATTGTTTTTTGCGGGGATTACGCGAAATTTGCCCTCGCGACGAATACACTCCATAAAGGATGCGGCAGAAGGGTCAACTATCACGGCTTCAACTCTTTTGTCTCCTGCAAGAGTTACTAATTCGTCATAGTACTCTTTGTCGGTCATCTGAAAACCACGCGCTTTTGAATCGTGATAAAATTCCCTAAGCCGATACCACACACCTTTATAAAGACCCCACAAGCCGAATGAAGCAGGGTTTACGGTACCGTAGTCGCATGAAATATAATACTGACTGCAATTTTTTGGAAGAGTATTTACAATATGTTCCTTTTCGTTGAAAAAAGGATACACAAGTCCGTCAACCGCAACCCATTTGCCAAGCACAAACCGTTCATAGAATGCACCTGAATAAAGGGATTTGTAGCGGTGGCGGATTTTGTTTGAAAGTGATGGATTATCGTCCATAAGAAAGTGAAGATAAAGACAATTCTTTTCTTTTGCTTTCTTTATCCATTCAGTATGAAACCAATGTCGCGGATTTTCAGGGTTGCAGTTAAACCACAGTTTTGAACCGTTTACAGAGCATCGCGCCATAGCTTGCTCAACGAATGAGCGTGGCATAAGTGCTACCTCGTCAAGTAAAACTCCGCAAAGTGTCATACCTTGAATAAGAGAAGCCGATGATTCATCACGGCCGCCG
The DNA here is from genome assembly GCA_937897215.1 of uncultured Clostridia bacterium. Lineage (GTDB taxonomy): Bacteria > Bacillota > Clostridia > Oscillospirales > Acutalibacteraceae > Fimenecus. The sequence goes on from CALCBQ010000043.1 coordinate 3,516, forward strand.
AAAAGGTAAAATCTGTTGACTTTATTACCGTTTGAAATTTCAATAAAATTACCACTTTTTCTGTCTTTTACTGTAAATCCCATATCGCAAAGTAATGGTAGCAGGGGAGTTACTACATTTCTTCTGAGCGATGTTATTGTTTTACCGCAAAGGGCGAACGAGCAGTCAGAAAATCGGTAAAAAGCCCACAGAATGAACGAAATTGACATACAAACGGTTTTTCCGCTTCTTACAGCACCGTCGCAGATGATAGCATCGTAATCTTTATATGGACTATTCTCGCACCACCAGTTAAGCACTGTCAGTTGCTTTTCTGAAAATTCACGGAATTTAATGTCAGCCACAATTTTCACTCTCCGTAAGTTTAGTGGCACTTCTTTCAAGCGCCTCATAGAAAGATAAAGCACCTGTGTCGTTGCCGCTTTGTGAAATTTCAGAAAGTTTTTCTAATGCTTTAAGTCGGTCAAAGAATTTAATCTCCATACCTTTTCCGCAAGTAAACTTAATTTCTGATACATTGAACAAATCAAGAGAATCAATGTCGGGGGTGGTGTCTTGATTTACAGAAAGAATAAGTTTAACTGCGTCTGCACAAGAGCCGAAAGCAAGGCGTTGAAGTCCTGCTGATATAAGATTTTCGTCAGCGGTAACTTCTTTTTCTAACTCTGTGATTTTCTGACGGATTTCTTTCTTTGATAAAAGACCTATTGCACGGTATTCGGGTAAGATTTCATACCCTGCGCGGATTGCCGCTTCTTTTGGATTTCGTAGTCGCACATATATACGACAAAAATCCAATTCCTTTTTTGTAAGTTTTCGTTCGTTCATTTTTACCTCCTTATTAGAACGCGTCGCGTTCAGCTAAATTTGACTTTGTCAAGCTAAATTCACTTCGTGAGCTAAATGTGCTTCGCACGCTAAATTCTAATAGTATTTAACTTTGCAATTTATTGCAAAAATTAGCTATGAGCGAAGCGAATAATTTAGCTATCGTTTTAACGATAATTTAGCTTTTCGAAGAAAAATACTCTCCATAAATAGCGCCAAAATTAAAAATCGTCCCACATTTTATGGGACGATTTACGAAAAACACTGATTTGTTTACAAAAAGTTCATAATTGAATATAAAAAGTGGGGTTGACTTATATAAAAAAGGGTATATAATAAAAAACAGTTAATCGGTTAATTATTAATCGGTTAACTATTTTGTAAAGGTAGTGAAAAAATGCTGGAAAAAGTAAAAAAAATAAATAACGCTTTTCACGCTTATCATTGCAATCACAGAAATATTGTTGATGCAAGATTTCGCGAAAAGGGTATATATTTTGGTCAGCCACCAATACTAAAATATTTAAGTGATAATGAAAATGCAACGCAAAAAGAAATTGCAGAATTTTTGCATATTTCTCCGCCATCTGTGGCAACATCACTTAAAAGAATGGAAGAATCAGGTCTTGTTGTGCGTCTTGAAAATAAAAAAGATGCACGAAGAAATACTGTAAAACTCACAAAAAAGGGTAAAGAACTTCATTCCTTTGCCGAAAATACTTTTATGCGCATTGACGATATTGCATATAAAGGTTTTACAGAAGAAGAAATGGAATTAATGGTAACATTCCTTGAAAGAATGAATAAAAACTTAACTGATTTTGCAAAGGAGGATGAAAATGTTTAAGTTATTGAGATACGCAAAAAAATATATAGTTCCTGCAATAATTTCTCCTATATTTATGATTGGCGAAGTTATACTTGAGCTTATGATTCCTCTTGTAATGGCAGACATTGTGAATCTTATTCAGACTGAAGGCTTTGGCGACGATAGCTTTAATCAGATGTTACGCTACGGAGTTCGTATGCTTATATATGCATTAGGCTCACTTTGTTGTGGTACAATAGCGGCTCGTGCGGCAGCGGTTGCAGGTATGGGCTTTGGTGCAAAGCTTCGTGAAAATATGATGGATAAAATCCAGACCTTCTCATTCTCAAATATTGACAAATTCTCAACTGCATCACTTATTACCCGACTTACAACTGATGTAAACAGTGTGCAGAATACTTTTGTTATGATGATTAGAATGCTTTTCCGCTCGCCTGTGCAATTTGTTGTGGCACTTGTGTTTACAATCAGAATGAGTAAAGAGGTGTCTTCTGCATTTTTGGTATCTCTTCCACTTATTGCAATTATTCTTATAATTTTCGCACCTATCGCACTTAAGCGATTTAAGAAGCTTCTTGAAATGTTTGACGGATTCAACGCGTCAATTCAAGAAAATCTTACTAATATAAGAGTTGTAAAAGCTTTTGTTCGTTCTGATTATGAAAAGGACAAATTCAAAAAAGCAAATGACAATCTTTTTGATGCAGCAATTTTTGCTGAAAAACTTATGATTTTAGGTCAGCCTACATTTATGACGATTATGTATGGCACAATCCTTGCAATCCTTTATATTGCAGCAAAATGTATTTCTGCAGAAACTCTTGATATAGGTAACTTTACTGCAGTTTACACTTATGTAATGCAGATTTTAATGAGTTTCTTAATGGTTATTTTCCTTATAATGCAGTTCTTTATGTCGCAAGCAAGTGCAAAGCGTATTAACGAGGTTATTAACGAAGTCCCTGATATAAGAGACGATACAGCAACACAAACAGTTGTAAAAGATGGCTCTATTGAGTTTAAGAATGTAACATTTAAATATGATGGAGCTAATAATCCTGTAATCAAAAATGCCGATTTCAGAATTGAAAGTGGCGAAATGGTTGGTATTATCGGTGCAACAGGTAGTGCAAAAACAAGTCTTGTACAGTTAATTCCAAGACTTTATGATGTTACTGACGGTGTAGTTTCAGTTGGTGGCGTTAATGTTAAAGACTACAAAATCCACGCACTTCGTGAAGAAGTAAGTATGGTATTACAGAAAAATGTGCTTTTCTCAGGCTCAATTGCAGATAATCTTCGTTGGGGTAACAAAAATGCGACTGATGAAGAATTAGTTGAGGCTTGTAAAATTGCAGATGCTCACGAATTTATTTCTTCGTTCCCTGACGGCTATAATACAGATTTAAGTCAGGGTGGTTCGAATGTTTCAGGTGGTCAAAAACAAAGACTTTGTATTGCACGTGCAATTCTTAAAAAGCCGAAAATCCTTATTCTTGATGACTCAACAAGTGCAGTTGACACATTTACAGATTCAAAAATCCGTAAAGGACTTCGCGAGTGTATTCCGTCAACTACAAAAATCATTATTGCTCAACGAATTTCATCGGTTAAAGATTGTGATAAGATTATTATTCTTGAAAATGGTAGAATTAACGATATAGGCACTCACAATGAGTTGTTAGAGCGCAACGAGATTTATAAAGATATTTACGACTCTCAACAAAAGGGTGGAGACGATTTCGACTTGCAAGGAGGTGGCAACTGATGGCAGGACCAATGGGCGGACCGGGTAACCGTGGTAGAGGCAGACCGGCACCACCAAAACCAAAGAACACAAAAGGCACAATTTTAAGATTATTAAAATACATTTTACAGCAAAAGGGCTTGTTTATTGGTATGCTTGTTTTTGCAGCTATCAGTTCACTTGCATCTGTTTCAGGCGCACTTTTTATTGAGCCTATCATTGACGACTATCTTACCCCACTTATAGGGCAAAAGTTTGAGGGCGAATTAGTTACAGGTCTTTTCAAAATGATGGGTATTATGGCGTGCGTATTCTTCGGAGGTGCAATTGCGTCTTACGGACAATCAAAATGTTCAGTATGGCTTACACAACGCACACTTAATAAAATCAGAAAAGACTTATTTGACTCACTTTCTGATTTGCCTATAAGTTTCTTTGACTCACGACCAAATGGCGAAATTATGAGCCGTTTTACAAATGATGTTGAAACTCTTCGTATGTTCATAAGCCAAGGTGTTACACAGTTTATCTCATCAGGTATTATGATTTTCGGTTCACTTATCATTATGCTTGTTTTGAGTTGGCAAATGACTTTGGTTGTTCTGTTTATGGTTGTTGTAATGATTTTTGTTACTAAAACAATCGGTAAACGCAGTGCTTTCTTCTTCAAAAGACAGCAAGAGGATTTGGGCAAAGTAAACGGCTATATTGAAGAAATTATTGAAGGACAAAAGGTTGTTAAAGTCTTTAATCACGAGGAAGAAGTGGTTAATCATTTTGACCGGGTAAATGAAAAACTTCGTAAGGTATCAACAAGTGCAAACTCTTTTGCAAATATGTTAGGTCCTATTATGAACAACCTTACTCATATTGCTTATGCACTTGCAGCAGCACTTGGTGGTATTCTTGCTATTAAGAGCATTTTGTCTCCCGGTGAAATTGTTGCGTTCTTGCAATATATAAGAAGCTTTATGCAACCGATTTCAAATATTACACAACAGTTTAACAATACATTTATGGCACTTGCCGGCGCAGAAAGAATTTTTGAAATTATTGACCAGAAGCCTGAAATTGACGAAGGTTATGTAATGCTTGTCAATGCAAAAATCAATGATAAAGGCGAAATCGAAGAAACAGAAAAGCATACAGGCATATGGGCTTGGAAGCATACTCACGGCGACGGTACAATCACTTATACCCGTCTTGCAGGGGACATTGTTTTTGAAGATGTTACATTCGGCTATACTGACGAGAAAACTGTACTTCACGATGTTTCACTCTATGCAAAACCGGGTCAGAAAATCGCATTTGTCGGCTCAACAGGTGCAGGTAAAACTACAATTACAAATCTTATTAACCGTTTCTATGAAATCCAAGAAGGCAAAATCCGTTATGACGGCATAAATATTCAGAAGATTAAAAAAGACGATTTGCGCCGTTCCCTTGGTATTGTTCTTCAGGATACACATCTCTTTACAGGTACTATTGAAGACAACATTCGTTACGGTAATCTTGAGGCAACTCACGAAGATGTTGTAAAAGCAGCAAAAATTGCAAATGCACATTCATTTATTGAAAATCTTCCTGACGGCTACAACACAATGCTTACAGGAGATGGCTCAAACCTTTCACAAGGTCAGCGTCAGTTGATTTCAATTGCTCGTGCAGCAGTTGCAGACCCACCTGTTCTTATTCTTGACGAGGCTACAAGCTCAATCGATACAAGAACTGAAAAACAGATTGAAAAGGGTATGGATTCACTTATGGAGGGCAGAACGGTATTTGTTATTGCCCACAGACTTTCAACTGTGCGAAATGCAAATGCAATTATGGTGCTTGAAAACGGTCGAATTATCGAGCGTGGCGACCACGACGACCTTATAGAGCAAAAAGGTAAGTATTATCAGCTATACACTGGCTCATTTGAAGAAAACTGATTAAACAAAAAACCTCCACAATAATAAGTGGAGGTTTTTCTGCTTTATAATGCTTTTCCGTCTTTTGTAAAAAGTGGCAATTCTTCAAGATAAATTATATCGTCGCGTTTTGCGGCATCGCCTTCGGCAAGAATAAACATTTTGCCGCAAACAATTCCGCCTGCATCGTTAACGAGCTTTTCAACGGCTTTAAGTGATTCGCCGAGGGAAACAACGTCGTCAACAATAAGAATTTTCTTCCCTTTCATAAGGTCAGCGTCTGCCTTATCAAGATAAAGTTTCTGCTCGCCCTGAGTGGTAATTGAATTTACTGTTGATTCAAATACACCTGTCATATAAAGTTTTGGCTTTTTACGGGCTACAAAGTATTTTTCGTTATTCTGAAGTCGTGCCATTTCGTGTGCAAGTGGAATACCCTTTGCCTCTGCAGTGATTATGTAGTCATATTCCGGTGCTTTGTCTAAAAGTTCCTTTGCACAAGCAGTTGTGAGTTCAGGGTCGCCGAAAATAACAAATCCCGCAATCATAAGTTCTTCGTTAAGAGGACAGAGCGGTAAATGACGCTCAAGCCCTGCAATAGTCATTTTGTGAAACATAATAATCCCTCTCCTTAAAATAAAAAACGGCGGATTTCCCCATCCACCGTTCCTTTTTTTGCTTATTTAGTTTGCTAATGCACGGCTAAGCCATACTTCTGCAATATCAAGAGCCGCATAAAGCCCTTTCTTTTCGCTTGATTTAACAATTTTCTCACGCATGCTAACATCAGGGTCAGTGTTGATTAACTGAATTGAAACTTTAGATGCAACTTCCACATCGCCAACGGGTTTAGTTGCAAGAATCTGCATCATAATAACATACTTTTCTGAAGCATCGCCATAATAAAGTGTGTTACCGTTACGAACTAATGGTTTGCCTTTATATGTGAGAAATTTACTCTTTTCTGCCAAAATAAACACCTCTTACTTTTTTGAAACTTTAAGATATTCCTTTACAAGGTCCTGTAAAAGTTCATCTCTGTCAAGGCGGCGGATAAGACTTCTCGCATTATTGTGAGTTGTAATGTAAGTTGGGTCTTCTGAAAGAATGTAACCAACAATCTGGTTGATTGGGTTGTAACCCTTTTCTACCAACGCGTCATAAACCGAAACGAGAATCTGGCGTGTTGCTTCTTCGCGCTCATCCTTAAGTGAGAATTGTATTGTCTTGTTAGGGTCAAGCATTCTTGCCACCTCCGTAGTAATAATTAAATATATTATACACGGATTGCGAATAAAAAACAATAGTTATTTCAAAAATTTATAAAATATGCGTAGGCATACTTTATCTTATTTAATGAAGTATTGCTTACGCAATATGAAGTAATCTTTACAGATTATGAAGTATTTACTTCGTAAATATGAAGTGAAGCAAATCTTTTCATACGCCGTTAGGCGTACTTCATAGCAAAGCTACTTCATATCCGTCAGGATACTTCATAAATCCAACGGATTTACTTCATTAAAAAACTCCCCGAAGGGAGTTTTTTGTTTATGATTTAAGTGTAATTCCGTCTTTGCTAAGTGCATCAATAATGCCGTTTGCAACTTCCATAACCTCGTCAGTTGTAAGAGTTTTCTGTGGGTCAGAGAATGTGAGTCTTACTGTAATTGACTTGCCGTTTTCATCGCGGTATGTGTCAACAACCTGAACACCTTTAATAAGTGGACAATCTGCATTTTCGATTGCTTTGCCGATTGGTGCGAATGTTTCGCTAACGAATGAAAGGTCAACATCAATTGCAGGGAATTTTGATGGCTCTTCATAGTGAATTTTAGCATCAGCAACATCTGTGAATGCCGGCACATCAATTTCTGCGAATACAATAGATGCTTTCTTATCAATATTCTTTGAAACTGTTGGATGAACAACACCGATTTTACCTAATGTTACGCCGTCGCAAGAAACTTCGTTAAGGTTTCTTGGGTGTTCATAAGAAAGTGTTGCTTCCATTGGATTAAATGCGAGTGCCTTGTGCTTAATGTTGTCAGTAATAACTGAAAGCATTGTTGCAAGTTCAACATAAAGAGTTTCAAGAGATTTTGTTTTGCTGTAAAGAGTAATGCAAAGTTTCTTTCTCTCGTTGCAAAGTCCGTCATCTTTAAGGCCATCAACAGTTCTACCAATTTCAAACACACCAAAATCAGTAGCGAAATTAGTGTTTGTCTTAACCTGACAAAGCTGTGTAGGAATAATTGACTTACGGATTGTTTCAATATTAGGATTTGTAGCACCTTGAAGTTTGATATTGTCTTCAATTTCCATTCCGAGTGCTTTGTATTCATCATAATATTGCCATACATAAGAGTGTAACTCGTGAAGTGAATAACGATGAACAAGAATATCTTTGATTCTGTCTTCAATTGTCTTTTCTACCTTTGCACGAACAGGGTAGAGTGGAGCAGAAGCTGTGTGCACATCAAAGTTGTCATAACCATAAATACGAGTGATTTCTTCAACAATGTCTGCCTTGATAGTAACATCTTTTGTTGCACGCCAAGATGGAACTTCTACTGTGAACTTGTCGCCATCGTTAGATGCCTTAAAGCCAAGAGAATTAAGAGTATTTACGATTGTGTCGTTTCCGATTTCAATACCTGTGTATTTGTCAATGAATGCTTTGTCAAAGTCAAGTGTAACAGTTGGGTATTTGTATGCGTATTCGTCTGTAAGTGCAGATACAACCTTTGCGTCAGGGTCAATGCTAACAAGAAGATTAACAAAACGAGCAATTGCAGGAACTGTCATTTCAGGGTCAAGGCACTTTTCATAACGGTTTGAAGCGTCAGTACGGTGTCCAAGACGAACAGTTGATTTACGGATTGATGCAGCGTTGAATGTTGCAGATTCAAGTGTAAGTGTTGTTGTATCTTCAACGATTTCTGAGTCAAGACCACCCATAATACCTGCAATAGCAACAGGAATGTTGTCGTTGCAAATCATAAGTGTATTTTCGTCAATATTTCTGTCAACGCCGTCAAGAGTTTGGAATGTGAAAGGTTCTGCAAATCTCTTAATACGGATTTTTTCAACTTTTCTTGAGTCAAAAGCGTGCATTGGCTGACCCATTTCAAGCATCAAGTAGTTTGTAAGGTCAGCAAGTAAGTTAATGCCACGCATACCACAGTAGTATAGACGGATTCTCATGTTCACTGGGCTTACATTCTTTGTGATGTTTGCAACCTGTAAGCAAGAGTAACGCTGACAAAGGTCATCTTCGATTTTAAGGTCAACCTTTGGAAGATTGTCGTATTGAGATAAGTCAACCTGTGGTAATGGCTTTAATTCACGACCTGCCAAAGATGCAAATTCGCGAGCAATACCGTAATGACCCCAAAGGTCAGGGCGGTTAGTAAGTGATTTGTTGTCAACTTCGAAAACGATATCGTCAATTTCGTAAATATCTTTAAGGTCAGTACCATTCTTAACATCATCAGTAATGTCCATAATGCCTGAATTGTCGTCAGAAATGCCGATTTCTTTTTCAGAACAGCACATACCGTTTGACATGAATCCTGCAAGTGGGCGAGGAGCAATTTCGATTTCACCGATTTTTGCGCCAACCTTTGCGAATGCAGTTTTCATACCAACGCGTACATTTGGTGCACCACAAACAACATCAACAAGTTCTTCTTCACCAATATCAACTTTGAGAAGGTGGAGTTTTTCTGATTTTGGATGGTCTTCTACAGATTTGATTTCTGCAACAACAATGCCACTGAAATCACTGCCTTTTAAGAAAATTTCGTTTTCAACTTCTGCAGTTGAAAGTGAGAATTTGCGGATTAACTCCATTTTGTCAAGACCTGAAAGGTCAACGAAATCGCTAATCCAGTTCATTGATAAAAACATAAATCTACTCCTCCTTCCTTAATCTTCATCGTCTGTGAACTGTGAAAGTGTTTTAAGACTACCACTGTTCAAATCACGAATATCTTTAACGCCGTATTTCATCATAGCAAGTCTTGTAAGTCCAAGTCCGAATGCGAAACCTGTGTATTCTTCAGGGTCAATTCCGCCTGCTTTAAGTACTTCAGGATGAATCATACCACATGGGCAAAGTTCAAGCCAACCACTGTGTTTGCATGAAGGACAACCTTCGCCACCACAGATAAGGCAAGAAATATCGAGCTCAAAGCCCGGCTCAACGAATGGGAAGAAACCAGGGCGAAGACGAACTTTAATGTCTTGGCGGAATACTTCTGAAAGCATAGTTTTCATAAAGTAAATAAGGTTTGAAATTGAAATATCCTTGTCAACCATAACACCTTCCATCTGGAAGAATGTGTTTTCGTGGCAAGCGTCAGTTGCTTCGTTTCTGAAACATCTGCCCGGGAAGATTGCCTTAATTGGCATACCATCGTTAATAAGGGCATTTTTATACTTTTTATAAATAGCATTCTGTGCTGCAGATGTGTGAGATTTAAGTAATTGACCGTTCTGGAGGTAATATGTGTCCTGCATATCGCGAGCAGGGTGGTCTTTTGGAATGTTAAGTGCCTCAAAACATTCATAGTCAGTAACAATTTCAGAATAGTCCTCAATATTAAAGCCCATTGTTCTGAAAACGCTTTCGCATTGACGCTGTACGAGTGTAATAGGGTGGTATGAACCACGAGTTAAGTTTGCAGGAACTGAAATATCAAAAACAGGTGTGCTTTCGATTTCTTTCTTAAGTTCAAGCTCTTTGAGTTCTGCTTGCTTTTCTGCAACTTTTTGCTCAACGAATGCTCTTGTTTCATTCACAATCTGACCCATAATTGGTCTTTCTTCTGCTGAAAGTGAACCCATCATTTTAAGTAATGATGTAAGCTCGCCTTTTTTGCCAAGAACCTGAACTCTGAAATTTTCAAGTTCTGACTGCTCAGTAATATTACTGAGCTCTGCTTCCGCACGAGTACGGATAGCTTCGAGTTTTTCTCTCATAATCTCAATCCTTTTCATTTTAATCGGAAATAGGGGAATAGAATAAAAAAATCCCATACTCCAAGAGTATGGGACGAATAAAATCCGCGGTACCACCCAAATTTTTGCACAAGTACAAACTTGAAAGCAAACACTTTCCGTATTCTGTAACGGGAATAAGTCGTCATCATCTACTGTTAGTTCAATAATGCCACTCCGAAGTGAACTTCTGCTGATTTTTCACTTTATTCCGTTTTCAGCAAATACGGAACTCTCTGTCAAAGTTAATCTGTCAGCGTACTCTCTTCATCATTGCGTTTTCAATATCGCATAAAATTATAGCAAAACAAATTACATAAGTCAAGTAGAATTTGTTCGATAAATTTGAGTTTGTCGGGGTGTTTATCGTAGGGGTCGGCGTCCTCGACGACCCAAACCAAGTTAACAGATAAACCAATAACGGGTCGTCGAAGACGCCGACCCCTACGCAGAGTATGAATACAAAACACCCCGACAAACTATAATTTGTCTAACAAAAAAGGCGAGGGACAACCTCGCCTTTAAACTTTATTATAAATTCGCTATAAAATCGCACACATAAGATAATGGTTCAATAAGTGCCTTATAAACGGGTCTTAAAAATGCGGTTTTTTCAATCATAAACGGAGACAATTCATAATAGTAGAAATTAATGAACCAGTCGCCAATTACTGTTCCTCGAAGGACGTTATCACGGAAATTACGAAGATTATCAAGCACGCGTTCGCCCATTAAAGTACCGTCTTCAAAGAGCCAAGTACTGATACAGCTTGCCTTGTGGCTTGTTGTACCCTGACCTTCGCCATCTTCAACTTTCATATCAGAAAGTGGAGACAAGAATCTTAAAACGTTACCATTTTGTTGAAGCTCTGCATCTGTAAAATAGTGAGTATAGTCTGTGTTATCAGATTTCTTGACTGTTGAACAAGTTACACCCGGATAACCAAGATTTTTTCTGTTTTCCAAGCCGTTGATTGTATCATCAGACCAACCGCAAGGATATGCCTTTGCGGTTGTGCCTTCAATCCAATCATATTCGTAAATCAACTCGCCACCCTGATAATTAACCTGTTTGCTTGAGTTGAAGTTTTCAAGAACATATGTTGTTGTAACCTGATAAGAAATAATTTCGTCATTACCGGACTTAAGGTTAATTACAACACCGTTGCCCTGATAGCTGTGTGATGTTGCTGCTCTTTCGGTTTCAATAAGTTTTTCATATTCTTTAATCTTCATTCCCGCAGGTTTTGGAGACGGAATAAAGTCAGTAGCAATACTCAATTCAACTTCAACAGGAGTATCGCCAAAGCCCTCATTGTCAAGGAAAAGCGTACTTGTTGTTTCACCGAAATTCTTAATGAACAAGAAATGACCTATATATCTGTCGTGGTCGTTAGCATCCCAGGCAGGAGTTGAAAAGATGTATGAAAAATCGTCGTCTTTTGAGCCCTCATCAGGTACTACATAAGGTGTGCCGTCTTTCCATGTGAAAGTATTGTTAGTTTCGTTATAATAAATACCATTTGCAATAGTGCTATCATAAAAAACATCAAGCATTTTTGAGTTCACAATCAAATTAGTATTTGTTTCAAACTTTGTGCTTGCAAGCTGAACCGCATTCTGAACGCGCCAACGCATTGCTGATGCTGTGTGTTGATTCTGAAAAAGATACAAAACAGTACCCGCAAGACCAACTACAAGTCCAACTATTGCAATTGTTATAATGAGTTCCATAAGCGAGAAGCCCTTTTTGTTTTTATAAAAAAGTTTGAACATACTTTCACCTCATTTTCAAATGAGTTTCTTATTCCCGACACACTTTCGAGTGTGTCGGGAAATTAACTTAAATTTACTCTGTTCTTGTAGCGCAAGAGTTAATACCGCCAACTTTATTCTGGTCAAGTGTTATCATATTTGCGCCATTATTTGCATAGAACTGAACTTTTTCGCTCCAGCCCTCTGCTTTATCAGAACAAGGTGCCAATGGATTACGAGTCCAGCAAACAACTGTACGCTCGCCATTATCGTATTCTTCATTGTTGTTTGAATCTTCATAACCAGTAGCAATCCATATACCATTAACATTGTTAATCTGAACGATATTATAGTTATCTTTATCAGATATCTTAACTGCACGCCAATGATAATAAGCGTTGTCGTCAGATTGTTTGCCAGAGGCATTTGTGTCAACCCAGTAACGAACATTTACCCAAGAGCCACCACGACCATTGTCTGAGAATGCTTTGGCTGTTTCACCACCGCCATTATAACTGCCGCTTGCACAATAGTCTGCAGGGTCTTTATCACTCTGGTCGCCTACTGCAACCCAATAGTCGTTACTAAATTCAATATCGTTAATTGTTTCAAGAGTTGAAATGAAACCGATTGTACCCCAGAGACCTGTCTGCTGTGAAGTCTTGTCGTAGAAGTACTTGTATCTGTCAGAACCAATAGCGAATGCAATGCCATCTGCTTTTTTGTCGCCCCATTTTGCTGAACCGATTGTGTCAATAAAGCCACTTGCATTACCATTGTTAGCAAATGTTTTACCATTTATATTGTCAACCCATTTGTATGACTGGAACTCAGCGTCAACAGAACGGTCGTTCCAATAAGAAGCACCATCCGCACCCTGACTCTTTGCTTCAGTAGTGTTAACCCACCAAGAAAGAACAGTACCATTTTCAGTACCCCACATTGCCTCTGGATAGTTCTGCCATGTTGTACCCCATGCAACACAGTTAACTTTTGTGTTTGTCATTGGGTGTGAACGAAGATATTCATAGTTTGTTGCAGTATCGCTACCATTAGAAGCGGCACCACCAGTAACTGACCTGTACTGAATATGACGGTTATTCTGCCAATATTCTGCACCATAAAGGTTACCGATTGACTTACCTTCTGCAGGAGTTTCTGAATATTCGCCATGATAACCTGTATTTGAAGTATCATATGTAATACCAAGAATTTTTCCCGGAAGAATTGTTCTTGAGTTAAGATAATAGAACTGATGGAATACGTTTGATTCCTGAGCTAATTGATAACCTGTATTATCTGTTGCTTTATATTCACCTGTTTCGGCGTTGGATGAGTCGTGCTTTGTAGCGTTATATGAGCCGGAACGAAGATACACAATACCATTATTCATAACAGATGTAACATCAGCTGTAATATTACCACCCGTTGAGTTACTTGAATAAGCAACAATACCGCCAAGAACATAACCAACCATAAGAGAAACAGGAACGTCTTGTTCGCCGTTAGGAATAACTGTACTTGCAGAGTCAAGGAAAGTAATTGCCTCACGTCTGTTATGCCAATAGAATGACTTATTTTTCTTGTCGTTAGATAAGTCATAAACAACGTCGTCAGTAGGGTTAGCAGAAATTGAAAGTGCCAACGGATTTGAAAGATAAGAAATAGTAATATCAACAATCTCTCCGTTTGTAGTGTTATTCTGCATTGTATTAACAGGGCTTACCAAGTATTGATTTGGATTAGCCGCAGTAAGCTGTGATTTTGAGAAAAGCTGTTTAACTTCAGGGTTGTTCATATATGCATTATTATCATAAAACTTACCTGTAATAGCATATTCCAGGTTTGTATATGGATAATAAACAACGTTGTGATGCCAAAGACCTGAAATAACAGTAATACCATCTTTACCATGGGAAGCTCTTTGTCCTGTTTCGTTAACGATAGCAGATGTGCCCTGATTATAGAATGGTGTAATACCCATTGTCATACGCCACAAAGGATAATATGTGGCGTTATCGTCAAGCTTAGGTCTGTTACTTGCACGACCAATATTAGAAACAATATTATCCATATCGCCGTACTTTTTAGCATAAACATCGCCATAACTTGTGCTGTATTTATAGCTACCTGTCAAGCCTGTTGTACCTGCCCATGCATCCATATATGCAGGAATATAACCGCAATAGAGGTTATAGTTTGACATAGGATAAGTAAGGTTTGTTTGTGTAGTCAATGTATTTGCTGTACTTGTACCGCCTGTTGCGTCGCCCGAAGTATCAGTATCCTTAATAATACCGCTTGTAAAATAGTGGCTCTTACCTGTATCATTAACGTTAGATTCGTACACGCCACCTGTACCATTGATACGAATAGCGTCAACAGATGTAAGAGTAATAGGATAAGATGCTGTATTAACTGTTGGGTTACCGCTGCCATCAGTAAGACCATATGCCTTAAAATAAGATTTAGTTGTTCCTGCAGTAGGGTCTAACCAGCCCCAAGCTTCGTGAGAAAGATAGTTAATCTCAGTTGCAATAACGTCATGGCCATTATATGAGCCGCCACCCTGTAAGTTCTTGATTGTTGTGAATGATGGCATATTGTAGCCGTCATCAGCGTCGCCGCTCCAGCCCTTTTTATAACCGATATACATATAAACCTGACCATCACTACCATAGAACTGAACGTCAGAGCCGTAAGTAGCAGAAACGGTACACAAGTTTCTTAATGAAGCAGAAGCGGTATTAAGAATACCATTGTTCTTCCAAGCACTCATATTAAAACCTGTTCTGTATTTGTGAGCACTTGCATCTGCATCACTCTTGCCGTCAGCAGTTGAACCACCTTCCCACTTCATAGGTCTCATGGCAATAAACTTAAACGAAACATCTGTGCTATAAACCCTGTATGGAGAAGGATTACCGTTTTTATCTGTTGTATAGATGTATGGATTTTTACCTGAAAAACGGTCTAAATTGTAGTCAGTATAATAAGTATAGTCGCCACCCCAGTAATAATTACCTGTTGCATTATTACGCCAGAATCGACGAACCTGACCATTGTCGCCACACATAATATAATAACCATATTTTTGGCCTTTAGAGTCTACATTTTCGCCGTCGCCACTATCAGCAGGCACCCATTCAACGTCATTCATAGCAGAAGTAAGTTCAACTGTTGCATTGCTGTTTTTAGCGTCAAGAGAATTCATTTCACGACGAATAATTGCAAGCTCATTTTTCTCTGTATCTCCGTCGTTACCATCAACCATTTCGCCACGTGATACATAGTAATAGTATTTGCCGTCGTCATCAGCTTCACCAACCATAATCATAGTTGGAGCATCTACTTCAACCTGAAGCACGTGCTGACCGCCTTTATAGATAATGTTAAGGGGAGATGTTTCAAATGAAATATCACCGCCACCATAAATTGTAATTTCTACCATTGAACTTGCGAGGCGCTTCATTGTATAGTCGCTACCATTAGAGAGCGAAATACTGCCGTTAAGTCCACAAGTAAGTGTGAAGTCATTTGCGAAACTACCTTGGTCGAAAACGATACCGCCACTACCATAAACAATAATTTTTGCTTCAACAAAGTCGTCGGTAAGTGTTTTTGGATAACAAACAAGACCTGAACTTGTGCCCTGTGTTACGATTGTTGAATAACTATCCTTTACATTTTCAGGGTTAGACACAAGAAAGTCGCCTTTTACCTGGTCTAACTGATTACCAATTGCAATTTTAATGGATTGATTCAAAGTTGTTGTAACTGTTGCACCGCTTGCATTTTCTCTTGAAAGAGAAACAGAGCTGCTTGGTGTTGAAAATTCAATAGGAATTTCAGATACGTTGGCACTATAATTTCCGCCTTTTCCCGCACCAAAATTACCAATAACAGTCTGTAAAACACCTGACTGCAACTGAACATCTTTGATTTCGTCGCCTGCAATCCTGATTGACTCAAAATATGTTAAAAACAAAGGGGTAAAACAAAATATAAGTAATGATAAAATCGCCATAGCGGTAAGAACTTCAACCAAAGTCATACCGCGTTTATTGCTGAAATAACTTTTAAGTATGTTCTTCATATTCTATTGCCCCTTTCTTTTAATCTGTTAAATAAGAAGTTGTTGGTTTGCCCCAAGTAATATTTGTTGCCTGTGTTGGTGTTGGTTGCTGAATATATTCAATCAACTCTGTACTACCAACTTTATGCGTAAGTTTCAAACCATCAATTGAAACACTTGACGCACCTAAATTAACATCAAGTTTTCTGAGTGGTCTTTGACCATCTGTAAAGTATGATGGCTCGCCAGGGCTTTGCTTATCATCCGGGTTACCATAATAAAGGTCGCGAATCTGAGTCATCTTCTTGATTGCTGCATCGCCGTAACGGAAGCCCTCTTCCTCTGCAATAACTGCATCAAGGAAATACTTGAGAAGGTCAATACCTCTTGTAGCAACCTCTTCTGTACTATTAACATTCTGGTTGCTTACCTCATAAACACCATTGAAAAGACAAATATCGCCCGCACTGAACACACGATATGTTTCGGTTGATGCACCCTGTGAATATACTTTTACGTTAACGTTACCATTAAAGAAGATTCGGCTACCATTTGTGATTGTTTTACCACTCTGGTCGGTAATACCACCTTCATTATATGTAAGGTATTCTGCCCACTGTCCGCCTGATTCAAGACCATTACCAATCATAACAGTACCTAATCTATAACGATTACCAAGAGTAGCAACAAGTGTTCCGAGTCCTGAGAAGAAACCACTTGTATTTGTGTGGTAAACACCCATTGTAATGTCGCCATCAACAACAATATCACTACCATAAAGACCAATTGTTGCATATTTACCATTAGTTGGGTCAACCTGAAGACCGCAATCTTCAAGAATAAGAGAACCTGATGTTGAGAAGATATAGAAATTGTTCTTTTTATCGTTTATCTTGATTGTGCCAACATCAACAGATGGACGAGCAAGAATTAAGTCGCCTGCACCAATCATTTCATAAACTGTAATATTTTCCTGTGCAGGAATAAGACCTGTTGACTTCATAATATTAAACGCAAGCTTCAAAAGGCCATTTTTAAGACGGCTCCAGAAGCTACCGGTCTTTGTATTAAACTGACCTTCATCATAACTAACTGTTTTTGTATCATGATTGTCAAAATCATCGGTATTCGTTGAAAGATAGCCATCTGCACCATAACAAGTTTCACTTGAAATTGTTTGTGCAGGGTAAACATATCCACTTGAAACTCTAGTTACTGCACCGCCATCGTCATTAAAGCAAACAGCTGTACTTCTGAATTCAACAACATCTTTAGGCACAACTTTCTCTGTGCCATTGTCGTTAACAAGAACTTCTTGCTGTGCACCTGCAACTTCAAGTGAAAAATAGCCAATTACACCATCTGTATTTCTTGCGGCTTCTTCATCTGTGAAATTTACGAACTTAAGCCCATCCCACATAGTACCCGCATTAGCAGCGGTATCATCATATACAAGATAAACCTTATTAGTTGTAATCTTTTCGTGGCTATTTTCAATAACTGATACGAATTTATCAATATTAGTGAAATTCACAAGTCCGTTAGCAAAACTATCATCATTATCATAATTCGCACTTGTTTTTGTTGTAGCATTCTGATATGCAAATGCGCCTGCTTCAACGCCTGCGCGTGAAAGATAATATGCCTGTTTCTGAGCGTCCATATATCTGACTGAACGTAATGATTGACTCGCATAAGTGCCAAGACCTGCTGCAAGTATTGTCATAATCATCATAATTATAAGAACCATAGGCAACGCCATGCCTTCTTTGTTCTTAAGGTATTTGTTCATAATGACCGCTCCTTTCAAATAATTTTACACAACCTATGAAAACTATTAAACGATAACACGTAATACTTCTTCCAATGATGTACTACCTTCCATCATCTTATAGATACCTTCGTCTTTAAGAGTTTTCATTTCTTGAGACATAGCCAAATTCTTAACTTCTGCAACTGTTGCACGGTCAAGAATCAATCGTTTCATTTCTTCTGTAACTGTAAGGAATTCGAATACAGCTTCTCGTCCCTTATAGCCGGTATTATTACAAGTAAGACATCCCTTTGCCTTGTAAAGTTTATAACTTGGTTTGTTATAACCATAAGTTTCAAGGTCAGGAAGAATCTTCTTGAGTTCTGCATGACTAATTTCGTATTCTTCACGGCATTTTGGACAGAGTTTTCTTACAAGACGCTGTGCAAGAACACCAACAAGTGATGATGCAGTAAGGAATGGCTCAACGCCCATTTCGTCAAGACGGGTAACCGCACCCGAAGCATCATTTGTATGAAGTGTTGAAAGAACCATATGACCTGTAAGAGCCGCTTCAACGGCAATCTTTGCAGTTTCACTGTCTCGGATTTCACCGACCATGACGATATCAGGGTCAGAACGGAGAACCGAACGAAGAGCTGCTGCGAATGTCATACCTGCACGGTTGTTCATCTGAACCTGGTTAATACCTGTCATTCTACGTTCAACAGGGTCTTCAAGTGTAATAACGTTCTTTTCAAGTGTACTGATTTCAGCCAATGTAGCGTAAAGAGTTGTAGATTTACCACTACCAGTAGGTCCTGTAACAAGAACGAAACCGTATGGCATATGAATTGCATTATTAAATCTGTCAAACTGACGCGGACTGAATTTAAGGTCTTTAAGTGTAATAACATTAGTACTGCTTCTTTCAAGCAAACGCATTACGACTTTTTCGCCGTAAACTGTTGGCATTGACGCAATACGAACGTCCATTGTTTTATCTTCAAATTTTACAGTAGCACGACCATCCTGAGGAATACGGCGTTCAGCAATGTCCATACCGCCGATAACTTTAATTCTTGAAATAACTGCTGAGTACATTTTAATAGGATTCTGCATGATTTCTTGCAAAACACCGTCAATTCTGAAACGTACACGCATATATTTTTCAAGTGCTTCAACGTGAATATCAGATGCGCCTGCTTTAATAGCATTATTAATAATCTGATTAACAAGCTGAACTGCAGGTTTGTCGTCAATATCAAGATTCTCTGACTCTACAGCATCGTCTTCATCGTCGTCATAATTGTCAACACCGCTATTCATATTAGCAAAGTTTTCAATAGCAACCTGAAGTTCCATATCTGCAGCCACAACAGGGCAGATTTCATAACCTGTGAGCATACGAAGATAGTCCACAGTAAGAATATCGTTAGGATTCTTCATTGCAACATAAACAATACCGTCTTCTTCATAAATAGGAAGAATATTGTTTTTCATTGCAAGTTCAGGTGTTATTAAGTTTGCAACTGCAAGATTTACGCCAACCTCGTCAATAGAAACGAATTTATGACCTGTTTTGCTTGCAAGCATACGGGCAACATCTTCTTCAGTACAATAACCCAACTGTGTAAGGATTGTACCTATGAGTTGCTTGCTTGTTTTTTGTATTTCAAGAGCTTCTTTTAACTGCTCTACTGTAATAATTCCGGCATCAACAAGTCGTGCGCAAATGCTACCGGGAATAAGTATATCATTTGACATATTAAAACCTATCTTTCGTGTTTAGGAGTTCTGTACTTTTATTATTTAGTGAAATTTACAATTACCATTGAAGCAGCAACTGTACCGTCCTGCTGTTTAGCCATTGCAATAGTATCAATTCTTGCAATTTGTTCCTGTGAAACAATTTCAACAGCCATTCTTCTAACGTCAATTTCTTCACCAACAACAGAAAGTGCTGTAGTTGCCTCACTTACATTTCCGTTTGCGACCATATCGCCAACAGAAATATCTACAATCTGAAGATTGTATTTCTTGCAAATTTCATCAATTTCAACATAATAATCAACTGTATTATATGTACCATTATCTGCAATTACTTTATCGTATTCTGCTTGCTGTTTTGCATAATATTCTGAGTCTGACTTCAATTTTTCAAGACTTGCAACAAGGTTTTTGTTTTCGTTATAGGCGATTACAGTTTTGCCTATAGTATCTTTCAAGCTTGTTACTTCCTGAATAGTGAAGTATGAAGCTACACCTAACACAACTACAAGAAGAACCATTGCAATAGCAACAAGAACGGTACTATTAACTTTTTCTTTAAGGTCGGAAAGTTTAATATCTTTATTCATTTAGTTTTCCTCCTTATTCCGCTGTTGTTGACTCTGTTGTGCTTTCAACAGGAGCTGTAGTAGTTGTAGTTGTGGTTGTAGTCGTTGTTGTAGTTACCAAGGCACCTGACTCGTCAACTACAATATTACCGCCAACTGAAAGGTAAATACGGAAAGAATATGTTTCTGTTCCGTCTGCTTCTCTGCTAACAGATGGCATATTATTGATTACCATAACCTGAGTAACTATATCCTTAAAATCGTCGCCATTTTTGAAGATTTCTTCCAAATCACGAAGTTGTGAAACAGCGTCGCCGATATTCTGTGCTGCAGGAAGCTTGCCTTCAATCATACAAATTGGATTTGTTGACCACTCTTGTACAGTAAGAACTGTATATTCTGCATATTCAGGGCGATTTGCCTGAAGCATAGACATAAATTTCACTGCACTTACCGGTTTTGGTAAAATTGACTCAACTCTCTGTTTAGAGAAGTTAAGGTTGTCATAAACTGCTTTGTATTGCTCTAATTCCTGAACATTAGCAATAATAACATTGTTGTTGTTTCTGATTTCTTTAAGTTGCCCTCTGAGAATGAATAATCTTATAGCAAAACCACTATAAATAATAAGCATACATATCAAAACAATCAATGCAACTTTAAGAATTAAATCTTTTTTCTTTTTACCTTCAAGAAATTTTCTGTAACTTGCCGGCAACAAACTAACCTTAAACACCGTTATCCCTCCAAACCAGAAATTGCAATTCCTATACAACTTGCATATTCACCTAACGGTGTTACTGACGCTGCCTGTAATTCAGGATAGAATTGTGGCACTTCCATAGGAACATATATATTTGATGACACTGCAGAAAAAACTTTATCTGCCGCAGAAGAATTCATAATAAAATAGAGTTTTTCTATTGGTTGACTATTCTGCATTGAGTAATAACTGATAGTTGACGATGTTTCTGACATAAGCCAGTTTGAAACTGTTTCAATGTCTTCATCTGTATAAGATTTATCTCTTGAACCTGAGAAAATGCTTGATACTGCTTTTTGATTTCTTTCAGTGATTGTAATTGAACGAACCATTGAAATTTCATTACCCTCAATAACAATGAAGTTAAGAACATCATCTGTAAGGTTAACCACGCCGTATCTTGCGCCATCACTTATCTGATTAAGAGCGCGACAGTAAGCGAGCAATGAAGAGTCAATATCTTGTACCTGAAGTCTTGATGTTGTAAAGTTATCGATATAACCTTCAAGCATCTGTTTTCTTGCTGCAATCAACATAACATTAACTTGAGGAGTATCGTCTTCGCCCACTGATTCGCCCGCAACAACAAAGTCAACTTCCATTTCCTGAATTGGGATAGGAATAAACTCCTGTGCTTGCAAAAGAACCATATTGCGAAGTTTATCGTCATCAACTTTTGGGAACGTTGCGTATCTCATAAGCACATTTTCATTGTTTACGCCGATTGCAACATCAGTTGTCTGGAAATTACCCTGAGCGATAAGTTGAATCAATGCATCATTAAATCCTGCCGCATCTCTTATAAATGCTTCGCCGACAACACCTTCTTCTAAAGGCATATATCCCATTGCAAGAATTTTATAAGCGCCGTTTTCCTTCGCTATTTCAACCGCTTTAATCTCATTAGTTGTAATTTCACAACCAATGATACTTTTAAGTTTTGCCATATCTATCATTCTCCTGTCAGTGTGAGGATTTTTCGGTTTTTATGAACCCATTGATGTAGAAGATTGAAGCATTGGTACGTAAAGAGCAATAAGCATACCACCAACAATAACACCAACGAAAATAAGAGCTATAGGTTCGATAATCGCACGAAGATTTCGTGAAGTATTTTCAACGTCTTCTTCAAAGAATTCCGCAACCTTATCAAGAAGTTCAGGCAAAGCACCTGATTCTTCACCGATAGCTACCATACCTGTAAGCATTGGTGGGAAGATTCCGCTCTTGTCAAGAGAAGCAGAAATACTCTTACCTTCTTCTATATCTTCAATTGCTTCTTTTACGGCTTTTTCAAGTTTTTCAGAGCCAGATGTAGGACCTGCACTCTTAAGTGCTTCAACTGCAGTAACACCACCAGCAAGAAGTGTAGCAAATGTACGGCAGAAACGAGCAACAACCATCTTAGTCATAAAGTCGCCAAGCATTGGCATTGTAAGCTTATTTGCTTCCCAGATTTTATGGGCAATCGGACTCTTGATAAATGCAAATACTACACCACCAATAATAGCGGCAACAAGAATCCATGTTCCTGTGTCCTCACGAAGACTGTCTGAAACGCCGAAAATAACTTTTGAAATACCGGTAACTTCAGAGCCTTTTTTCATCATGTTCTTGAACAACGGAACCATGAACCAAAGCATTGCAATAAGCAAAACAACCGCCATAATCATAACGCTTCGTGGATAAGAATACGCTGATTTGATGTTTTTCTGAAGATTTTTCTCTTTCTGAAGCATATCAGCAAGACTGACAAGTGCTTGTTCCATAATACCGCCGGCTTCACCTGAAGCAATCATAGCGATAAACAAAGGAGAGAATACTTTCGGATACTGTGCAAATGCGTCTGAAAGTGGCATACCGCCTTCAACACTCTTTGCGATTTCCTCCATAATATTTCCAAGTCGAGGATTTGCACACTGTTTTGAAAGTGTTGTTAACGCTCTTGTAACAGGAACACCGGCTGAAAGCATAACAGCAAGCTGTTTACAAACAACCGCAATATCTTCTGTTGTGATTTTTTTACCACCGCCACTTGATTTCTTTTTAGCGGCAACTTCCTTCATTTCTGTAACAATAATTCCGTTTTCACGGAGTCTGTTCATAGCTTGGGTGGTATTATCGGCAATAACTTCGCCGTGTACGCTTTGGCCTTGCTTGTTCAGACCGTCATAAGTAAAGGATGCCAAGGCAATTTGCCCCCTTTATATGTAAAAATTAGTAATTTTCTGATTAAAGTCCCATGGTACCCATAAGGCGAATAACTTCTTTCTGGTCAACACAGAATTCAAGAACTGATTCTCTTGTAATTTTTTGTTGCTTGAGAAGATTAAGAAGCGCCTGGTCCATAGTCTGCATACCCTGCATTGTACCTGTCTGCATAGTTGCGTACAACTGATGCTCTTTTTCTTCACGAATAAGGTTTTTAACAGCAGGAGTATCCACCATATATTCAACTGCAATACATCTTCCGCGACCGTTAATTGTAGGAATAAGTTGTTGAGAAATAACGGCTTTGATTGTATTTGCAAGCTGTGAACGAATTTGTCCCTTTTGTTCCATAGGGAAAGAGTCAACAATACGAGAAATTGTCATTGGTGCAGTCTGCGTATGGAGAGTTGAAAGAACAAGATGTCCTGTTTCAGCCGCAGTAACCGCAACCTGAATACTTTCAGGGTCGCGCATTTCACCAATCATAATAACGTCAGGGTCATGACGAAGTACTGTTTTCAACGCGTTGGCAAAACTTCTTGTGTCTGTACCTATTTCACGTTGACGAACTGTTGATTTTTTATGTGAATGTAAGAATTCAATAGGGTCTTCAACTGTAACTACGTTTGTTTCATAGTGAGTGTTGATGTAGTCAATCATTGCGGCAAGAGTCGTTGATTTACCGCTACCTGTAGGACCTGTAACAAGAACAAGACCACGAGGAAGATTGCAAAGACGCTTAACGTCTGCAGGTAATCCAAGTTTATCAAGAGGAGGAATTTCAAAGGGAATTGCTCTGAAAACTGCCGCGATTGAGCCACGCTGAACAATAACATTTCCACGGAAACGAGCGCATTGAGGAACTGAAATAGCAAGGTCAAGCTCCCAATTTTCTTCAAACTCTTTAACTTGAAGTTCAGTCATACACTTATGTAAAACCTGTTCAACATCTTCGGGGAACATTTTAGGTAAATCGTCTTGACGAACAAGTGAGCCGTGAATTCTGATACATGGCTCAATACCACTGACAAGATGTAAGTCAGAACCATTTTTTTCAACTGTAAGTCGTAATAAATCCTCAAGAGTTTTTGGGTATTGACTTGGTTTTTCGAAAAATCTCATAATTTTCAACCCGTTTTCTGTGAAAAATCTTATATGCCTTATAATTGGCTATTGGGGTGCGGTTTTTCGCACCCCTGATTAATACTTATTATGCGTTGTCCATAGCATTAAGAAGATTGCTCATTCTTGATGCCTTGTCAGATGTTGTTTTTGCATACATTACTGACTTGTATGTTGTTTTATCCGGTGTTTCCTGTTCGAGAGTTACAACTTTGAATTCAACTCCGCCAAACACTTCAGGATAAAGTTCTTTCATAATATTAAGACGTTCATTAAGAGGCTTTTCAGCAAGGTCTTGTCTGTCGCCTTCTTTTGATTCAAGTGGAATCCATGTTGTTTCGCCTGTATGTTCTGTATCAAAAGCAACAAGCAAATCGTAAACCTGATTATTCCATGTAGCAGCGTCGCAATAAACGATAATGCTGTTTGTAAGGTCTGAATAATCGTATGTCTGGAATGTAACACCTTCAATGCTTACGCCTGAAAGTCTTTCCATCAACTGTGCTACTGAGCAGTTAGTAGCTGTATATGTATGAACTGTGCTTGATGCATCAGGAATACTTGCATCAATAGTTTCAACAAGTTCTTTTGCCTTAGCCACATCTGATTCTTTTGCATAAATCCAAACTGCTTTTGTCATTCTTGGGTGGCCATAGAATACAACATCAGTAACCTGTGTTTTAATGTATCCTTCAACATCGCTTCTTTCAAGATTTACAAACTCAATCTTTTCAAGAACATATGGCTCTTCAACCGGTTCTTCTGTTGGAGTATCATCAACAGTTGTGTCATTGTTTGTTGAGTCGTTGTTTGTATCATCTGAAGGAGTATCAGTTGTTGTATCGTCGCCCTTGTTGTCATCAGGAACAACTACAGTGTCGCCTGTATTTGTGTCGCCACCAATAATATTTGAAACTGCATTTTCTGTATCAACAACCTTTTTGATTGTCATAATGTCAGAGAACTGAACACCGCTTACATATACAAAAAGTGTCATCGGATGAGCAGCCATTGTGATACCTGTGTGAAGACCAAGGTTTCCGAGAAGTGCTGAGAAATCTGTAGCAGAAATATAGTCGAGTTCGATAGGGGTGAATGCAGCTGCAACACTGTTGCTTCCCGCACTGATGTTTTCAGGAGCATCAAGAATTTCAACGAGTTCTGCAAGTTTAGCCATTTCTTTTGGATATGCTGAAATCCATACGTCTCTGCCGTTGTTTGTCTGAGATACAGTTTTCATATCTGAAAGACCTAATGCACTTGCCTGACCGAGAAGTTCATCATAAGTAATATATTTGAATGAGAATTTTGTGAGTACAAGAGAATCAACAAAAGTACCGTTCAATTCGCTTGCAGTTGCAACAAGAATTGTGTTGCCGTCTTTAAGATATGAAAGACCAACCATTCTTGTAACATAGTCGATTGCCTTAAGCGGAGATACTTTATCAAGGTCAATAGTTACAGTTTCTGTACCTGCACCTTTGTAGATTACTTTATAGCCCGCATTGTAAGCGATTGAAGAAATAAGGTCTTTAACATTTGATTCTTTTGCCTTAATTGAAATGCTTGAAGAAATAACCTGATTTTCCTTGTTAGCGCTTGTTACAGGCACTTTAAGAATCTGACCACGGTAAACTTTATCTGTACTGTCAAGTCCGTTGTAAGTCATAATGTCGCTTACTGAAACACCATTCTTTGATGCGATAGAAGAAAGTGTGTCGCCACTCTTCACTGAATAATAACGGTATTGGCCGAGTGGTGTACCTTTGTCGCCACCGCCGTTGTTGTCTGAGCCCATAACTGTGAGTGGAGCCACCGCACTGATGATGAGCATTAGAGACAAAGCAATTGCAAGAATTGATTTGCCAAACTTCTTAGAACCTTTCATTTTTAGTTCCCCCTAAAAACATTATATGTAAATTAAATAATTACCAAAAAATTAATATTCGAGTTTAATTCTCTTTTCGCCGAGTGAAATAATCACGCAGTCGTCTGTAATATCTTCAACAAGCCATGATGATGTTCCTACATAGTCGCCAACCTGAAGATGTGGGTAAGACTGTTTTTCTGCCTCGACAGTTGCAGTGTAGTAACCATCAGAATTTACGATGATTGCAGTAACTTTTGCTTGCGCAAGTGCAACATCATCAAAAACATCGTCGCCATTGACTTCAATATCTTCATAACCTCTTATATCTTGCGGAAGAACGTCAACCTGACTTCCGTTTCCGATTTCGCCGCCAACCGGAGTATTATCAATGTCAATTGACCCTGTGGTAAAAATAATTACCAAAGCAACAAGAACTGAAATACCGAGGCAGATTGCAGGAATAATAATTTTCATCTTAGGGTTTTTATCGAAAAAGCCTGTAATTCCTCCGCCTCTTTTATTGCCACCGCTGTTGCCCTTAAGCTTCGCGATTAAATCTTTAATGTCCATATTCATTAAAAAGCCGCCTCCCGACAAGTAATAAACACAATATATAGTGGTTTGTAAGAATTTTATGCATATTCTGAAAAAGAGTAGACTACTCCCCATACTGCATAATTACACATAATTATTTTACTATGAAAATGTAATTAAATCAACCTTTTTTTTACATTTCCATATACAAAAAACAACTCACATTTTGGCTATTTTGCATACAGTTTTTGGCATGATTGGGTTGTTAAAAATTTAACACTTTAAAGGCATAATACTTCTTCCGGAAATGCCCTTTTAAACACCGTTTAAAAATCATAACCACCAGTTGAACTGGTGGTTTGCACAGGCCCTATAAGGGCCGCCTACTGGCTTGCCGACTAAAAGTCGGCACTGAAGTTTGACATCGC
>CALCBQ010000044.1 GCA_937897215.1 uncultured Clostridia bacterium
AAAAAGGCAAAAACCCCGCAATTCTTGCAATCAATAAAATTGATACTGTTAAAGATAAAGAAAAACTTGCCTTAAGAATTGCCGAAATGACAGAATATTACGATTTTGACGCAATTGTGCCTGTTTCAGCACAAACAGGAAAAGGTATAAATGAACTTTTAGATGAACTTAAAAAGTTGAGTTTTGAATCAGAACACTTTTTCCCTGACGATACTCTCACAGACCAACCTGAAAGAGTGCTTGCAGGCGAGATTATCCGTGAAAAAATGTTAAGACTTCTCGACAAAGAAATTCCACACGGTACTGCAGTTAGCATTGAAAAAATGCGTGAACGCAGTGATGGTATTATGGATGTTGAAGCAACAATTTTCTGTGAGCGTGATAGCCATAAAGGAATTATCATTGGCAAAGGTGGGGCAATGCTTAAAAAGATTTCGACTTATGCCCGTCAAGATATGGAAAACTTTTTTGATTGCAAAATCAATCTTCAATGTTGGGTAAAAGTAAAAGAAGGTTGGCGCAATCGTGAAGGTCTTATTCACAATTTCGGATTAGATTAAATTACCAATCATATTTCAGGTCCCTTAAGCCAAATTATTAGTGGCAGGTGATTTGAATGGACAGTATGTCAATCTGGAGTCGATTTACTGAAAGCGGAAAAGTTGAGGATTACTTAATGTATAAGAAATCCCTTAATAACAAAAAGAAACCTCTATATGACGGAGAACTGTACTATGAGGACGAATACGGACGGAATAATACTCAAGGAACAGAATATTGGTGAGAAAGACAAGCTCGTTACGGTACTTACACGCCATAACGGGCTTGTACGAGCATTTGTCAGAGGGGCAAAATCTTTCAAAAATCGTAAAAACAGCGCAACGGGAATGTTCTGCTACTCGAAAATTTCTCTGTATAAAACTAAAGACAGTTACATAATTGATGAAGCCGAGCCAATAGAGTTGTTTTTTGGACTTCGTGATGACCTTGCAAAAATATCATTAGCACAGTATTTCGGGGAACTTGTAATAACTTTAGTGCAGGAAGAAGAGTCAGCAGAAGAGTATTTAAGATTGATTTTAAACTCTTTGCATTTTCTTGCAAAAGGTAAATTGCCAATTGAACAGATTAAAGCAATTACAGAGTTACGAATTATGTGTATTGCAGGTTTTATGCCAAATCTTATTGCTTGTGATAGATGTGGCGAATACGAAACAAATACTATGTATTTTAATGTTGAAGATGGACTTCTCTATTGTGAAAACTGTGTATCAAATCAAATGCTTTTCCCACTTGAAATCGGTCTTATAAAAGGACTTCGACATATTGCATTTTCTGACTTTGAAAAGATTTACTCATTCAAAATGGAAGATTATGCATTAGAAGATTTAACATACATAACTGAAAAATATCTTCTTTCAAAATTACAAAGAAACTTCAAAACATTAGAATTCTATAAATCAATTAAGGTATAAAGTATGAATAAACATTATATTTCACTTGAACTAGATAAAATTCTCAAAATGCTCAGTGATACAGCATCGTCTGCAGATGCTAAAGAAATGGCACTTGAAATCAAGCCACAAACTGATTATTTTGAAGTGTTAGAGTTGCTCGATAAAACCGAAGCAGCTTATATTCTTATTGCCAAATTTGGCGCACCATCATTTGGCGGATTGCAAAATGTGAATAATGCATTAAGTCGTGCAAATGCAGGTGGCTCACTTTCAGCAGGTGAGCTTCTTAAAATTGCAACTACTCTAAAAATTATTCGTGGTATCTGCACTTGGCATGAAAAATGTGCAGGTATGGAAACTGCATTAGATGATTTATTTAACTCTCTTTACCCTAACAAATATCTTGAAGAGAAAATCACAAATGCAATTATAAGCGAAACCGAAATCAGTGATAATGCTTCTCCTGAACTTAAAGAAATCCGCCGTAAAAAGAGGCATTTCGAGAATAAAATTCGTGAACAACTTGATAGTATGATTCACTCTTCACATTATTCAAAAATTCTTCGTGATGGTATTATCACACAGCGCAACGGTCGTTTTGTTGTGCCTGTAAAAGCCGAAAACCGCGGCGAAGTTGCAGGTATGGTGCACGATACTTCGGGTAGTGGTGCAACTGTATTTATTGAGCCTGCCGCAGTAGTTGAAGCGAATAATGAAATCAAAGTGCTTGAAAGTCGCGAACAAGATGAAATCGAAAGAATTCTTGCAGAATTATCGCAAATGGCAGGGGAGTTCCAAGATACAATCAAAATCAGTTTTGATAGTGCAACTCTTCTCGATTTGCACTTCGCAAAAGCACACCTTGCTTATAAAATGAAAGCAAGCCGACCGATTCTTAATAACGACGGCGAAATTTTACTTAAAAAAGCAAGACATCCGTTAATTGACCCTAAAAAAGTTGTGCCTGTTGATATTTCACTTGGTATTGATTTTGATTCTTTAGTTATCACAGGTGCAAATACGGGTGGTAAAACAGTTTCAATTAAAACAATCGGTCTTTTAACGCTTATGGCTGAATGCGGACTTATGCTTCCCGTAACTGATAACAGCCGAATTTCTGTATTCAAAAATGTGCTTGCTGATATTGGCGATGAACAAAGTATTGAACAATCACTTTCAACATTTTCATCTCATATGACAACAATTGTTGAAATTCTTAGAATTGCAGACAATGAAAGCCTTGTGTTAATAGACGAATTAGGTGCAGGTACTGACCCTGTTGAAGGTGCAGCCCTTGCAGTTTCAATTCTTGAAAATCTAAGACAAAAAGGTGCTAAAATCGCATCAACTACTCACTATTCAGAGCTTAAAGAATATGCTCTTAAAACAGACCGAGTTGAAAATGGCTGTTGTGAGTTTGATGTCTCAACACTTCGCCCGACTTACCGCCTTTTAATTGGTATGCCGGGACGCTCAAATGCCTTGGCTATTGCAGGTCGTCTTGGAATAAGTGAAGAAATTACAGATTTTGCAAAAGCACTTATTTCTGAAGAAAATACACGCTTTGAAGATGCAGTTGATACTCTTGAAACGGCTCGAAAAGCGCTCGAAGACGATAAGGAAATACTTGAAGAAGAAAAAATGAGTATTCTTCGTCAAAAAGAAAAAGCAGAACAAACACTTCAAAAGGCAAAAGAACAAAGTGAAAAAGAAATTGAAAAAGCAAAGAAAGATGCTGAAAGAATAGTTGAAAATGCCCGCAGAGCAGGTAATTCACTTTTACTTGAAATTGAGCAACTGAAAAAAGAACTTGCAAAGCAAAAAAATCATCAGGAAATTGCCCGAAAAGCTAAAGCAGCAATGGGCAAACAACTTGATAAAATGGACGAAATCTCACAAACCTTGCTCGAAAGTGATGACGGCGATTATGTACTTCCACGTCCGTTAAAAACAGGCGACAGAGTATTCGTTAAAACTTTAGGTAGTGAGGCAGAAGTCATATCTATTGACGAAAAGAAAAATATCGTTCAGGTACAATCCGGTATGATTAAAATGAAAGCCGATATTTCTGACTTGCGACTTATTGGTGCAAAAAAACAACCTAAAAAGCAAACAAGCGGAATGCGAACAGTCCATACGGGCTCTTCTAATGCAACAGCATCATCAAATTCAAGTATAGATTTGCGCGGTACTACTGTTGAAGAAGCAATGCTTGACCTTGATAAGTTTATTGATGGTGTTCTTCGCACGGGTCTTAACCAAATTACTATTATTCATGGCAAGGGCACTGGTGCACTTCGCAAGGGTATACACGTTTATCTTCGTAAACATCCGAATATCCGTACATTCCGTGTAGGTACATTCGGCGAAGGCGAGGAAGGAGTTACCATTGCAGAATTAAAATAAAACATATTGCAAAAATTTAAAAGTTATGGTAATATGAAATAAATTAAATTAACAATCCGAAAGGGGATTTACATAATGAGTAAAAAAATTATTGTAGCAGCACTTTTATTGGTAGCGGTGGCAGTTGTATTTTCAGCTTGCAAAAAAGACGATTATGAGGTAAGTTATACAGTTCCTGTTGAAGATGGCGAAGCAATTACAGTTTATAAGGATAACGAAGGTAATGAATTCGTAACTAATGTTGATGGCGACAAGATTCCTGTTACAACTGATAAAGATGGTTTCTATGATGATATTACATCTCTCGTTACAGAAACTACAACAAAGAAACAAGATAACACAACAACTACAACAAAACCAAATAAAGACAATACAACAACTACAACAACTAGTCCTAATAAAGATAACACAACTACAACAACTAAACCAGATAAAGACAACACAACAACTACAACTGGTGCACCTGTTCAGATTGGCGGAGAAGGACATCAGGACTCAGTTGACTGGAAAGATATTGTTAATGCATAATTTGTAAATAATGCTTGACAAACCAATATTATTTTAGTATAATAACGCTCTGTAAAGTGCAAATGCTTTACAGAGTGTTATTTTTTTTAGAAAGGTAGGTGTCGTTTGTGGCAAATAGTATTGAAATTTCAATGCTTCTTGATTTGTATGGCGAAGCCCTTACAACAAAACAGCGTGATTATCTTTGCTTTTATTATAACGACGACCTTTCACTTTCTGAAATTGCTGAAAATGAAGGCATTACCCGTCAAGGTGTACGCGATGCTATTAAAAGGGCAGAAGCAGTACTTTATGATATGGAGTCAAAACTTAAGTTTTCACAGAAAATCGAAAAGATGCAAACAGGGCTTGACAGTATCATAAAATATGCCGAAGATATTAACGAATACAATCTTAATCACGGTCTTTCCCGTGAAATTAACGATATTACAGTCAAGATAAAGTCAATAGCACTTTCATTGACAGAATAGGAGAAATCATGGCATTTGAAGGTTTGTCTGATAGACTTGAATCTGCTTTTCAACGATTGAAAAGTAAGGGTAGTCTTACAGAAAGTGATGTTAAAGAAGCGATGCGCGAAGTGCGACTTGCACTTTTAGAAGCTGACGTTAACTATAAAGTTGCCAAGGATTTCACAGCCAAGGTAACTGAACGTGCTATCGGTGCACAGGTTATGGAAAGTTTAACTCCTGCACAGATGGTTATTAAAATAGTAAATGAAGAACTTACCGACCTTATGGGTGGAACACAAACTCGTCTTGCTTATGCAAGCCATCCGCCAACAGTTATTATGATGTGTGGTCTTCAGGGTTCAGGTAAAACTACTCATTGTGCAAAAATTGCACGAAAACTTAAAAGTGAAAATCACAGACCTTTGCTTGTAGCGTGTGATATTTATCGTCCTGCTGCTATCAAGCAGTTGCAGGTTGTGGGCGAACAAGTTGATGTTCCTGTTTTTGAAATGGGACAAACTGACCCAGTTGTAATTGCAAAAGAAGCAATTAAACTTGCAAAAGATAAGGGTTACGATTATGTGTTTATCGATACCGCAGGTCGTTTGCATATTGATACAGAACTTATGAATGAGCTTAAGAATATCAAAGTGGAAGTTCGTCCTCACGAAATTTTGCTTGTTATCGACTCAATGCTCGGTCAAGACGCAGTTACAGTAGCAAGTACGTTTAATGATGAACTCGGTATTGACGGTCTTGTTCTTACAAAAATGGATGGTGATACTCGTGGCGGTGCGGCTCTTTCAGCAAGAGCAGTTACAGGTAAACCAATCAAGTTTGTAGGTATGGGCGAAAAACTCGATGAACTCGATTATTTCTATCCTGACCGTATGGCTTCTCGTATTCTCGGTATGGGCGATGTGCTTTCTCTTATCGAAAAAGCAGAAACAGCTCTTGATGAGAAAAAAGCTGCAAAACTTGAAGAAAAACTTCGCAGAAATAAGTTTGACCTTGAAGATTTGCTTGACCAGATGGAACAAGTTCAGAAACTTGGTAGTATGAAAGATATTCTTTCAATGCTTCCGGGTATTAATAAAAAAGTTAAGGATGTTGATGTTGACGACCGTCAGTTAGACAGAATGAGAGCAATTATTCAGTCAATGACAGTTAAAGAACGTAGAAATCCTGATATTATCAACCCATCGCGTAAGCGAAGAATTGCTGCAGGTTGTGGTATGCAGGTTGAAGATGTTAATCGTCTTCTTAATCAGTACCGTCAAATGCAAAAAATGTTCAAACAAATGAATTCAGGCAGTATGAAACGCAAAATGAAACGTATGGGACTTACCGGTGGCGGAAACGGCATGGGTGGTATGGGTGGCTTTGG
>CALCBQ010000045.1 GCA_937897215.1 uncultured Clostridia bacterium
TTTGCCATAAAATTATGCACCTCCAAAAGTGTCTAACTTTTGGGGTGCATATCAAGTACAGGGCTTATTTTTATATTAAAAGAGGGGAGGTGCAATTATGCGAGATACTGAAAGAATCATTATGATAATGAGATATGTCTATGTTTGCGATTCTTTTCTTAAAGATGAATATCTAAATAAATTAGATAATTACACAAAAAGTAATAACACTTATATTGAAGAAATTTTAGAATTATATCGTGCAAAAATTCGTTACGAAGCATTCAAAGAGTTTTGTCATAACATAGACAGAATATTGTATGGTTGGCAATAAAAGTTTTCAATAACCAAAGTTTTCGATTTTGTGCACTTCTCACATAAAAGGGAAGTAAACCATTGTTGAAAACTTAATTTAATTGTTGACAATGTTGAAAAGTTGATATATAATTATACAAAATAAATACAATACTTCAATTATTTTATGGTTATTTTGCTTTTTTAACAAAAATTAGTGATTTTATATTACTTAATACACAAAACACAAAATTGCACAGTTTCTCGCAAAAATAAATAGTATAACATAACTAAAGGGACTACATAAAAGTAGCCCCTTTTTCCTTTATTTAGCATTTTACCAACTTATTGTTACGGACGCTTTTTTGCGATTTATTGAGCAAAAAAGGAGAGCAGTTCCACGAATGTGGCACAGTAAACTTCCCTTACTCCTTTATTTTAATGGTTTCATTTCATCTGTTAGTCCTGTTAGATAGTCTAACGATACATTGTAAATTTTCGCAAGTTCTATTGCATAAGACAATTTTAATTCATATTTGTCATTTTCATATCTGTTTACTGTTGCTCGTGCTACTCCTAATTTTTCTGCTATGTATTCTTGCGATAAGTCTAAATCTTCTCTCATATTTCTTGCTCTTTGGTTAAAAATCACAATTTATTCTCTCCTTTTTTGTTTATTAAGTAGAATTGTAACACAAATGTTACTTTTATGTTGACTTTTGTAACACAAGTGTTATATAATCTCGTTGTAACATAACTGTTACACACGCACACATAGTTCAAGGGGAGAACACCGATTGCATTAGGTAGATAAGTAGTATGTAATTTTTAAATTTTAAGTAAAGTAGTACCTAAAAGGCAATATATACGGAGTGGTAACAGTTCGAGTCTGTTTGTGTGCACCATAAAAATTTTACTGAAAGGAGTAAAAAAATATGCGTTGTATAGTAACAGGTATTATTGTTGAACAGGGTAAAGTTAAGTCAAAAGACGGAAAAAACGAATACCCTTTTACAGTAATTTATTCATACGGCGAAAGTATTAAAATTTTTAATTTTGATACAACAACTGCAGACCTTTATTCAAAGATTTCTTTTGACGCAAAAGTAAAATCGGGTAAATATGGTCTTGAAGTTTCTCCAATTCCGCCCGAAGAAAAACCTACTAAATAAGTCAATAAATCGATTTATATATAATTTATGAAAGGAGATAATGTGTAATGACATATCTTATGGAAGTTGTTCCTTTTTCTACAACTGATGTTCAAACTGCCCTTGCACCGATTACAGAGAATTTCACATTCTCTAACCTTGCACCTATGATTGCAATTGCTCTCACTGCTGGTGTTGGTCTTGTCCTTGGTTGGTTTGGTGTCAACTACATTAAGGGTAAAGTTCAGAAAGCCCTTAAAAAAGGACGCGTATAATCAAATTCAATCTATCTATTATGGTGGTGGGGGAACTCGCCACCTTTTTTATTAAGGAGTTTTTATGTACGAACAAGGTTTGCAAGGGTCTATAAACCCTATAAATTTAATTGATTTGTATAAGTGGAAAAAACAATACCGTCTTGATCACCCTTATGAATTTAAGCCCATTGGTACAATGATTTTTTGTGGCTCTCCTGGTCAAAGACAAGGTAACGGTAAAACATTAAGTGCAGTTTTATATACTCTTAATGTCTTGAATGATTTCCCTTATGCAATTCTTGTTTCTAATGTTGCTATTAAAGATTACCCATTTAATGCACATTATTATATTGACGATAATGATATTGCACATATTATTGATAATGAAA
The DNA here is from genome assembly GCA_937897215.1 of uncultured Clostridia bacterium. Taxonomy (GTDB): domain Bacteria; phylum Bacillota; class Clostridia; order Oscillospirales; family Acutalibacteraceae; genus Fimenecus. Next base: position 2,071 of record CALCBQ010000045.1, read on the forward strand.
CAGGAAACGATATTACAAGTGAAGATATTGTTAATGGCACATATTCAAAAGTTTGCATTGAATATACAGGTCTTGAATGCCTTAAGTATATATCAAATGGCGAATATGGTGTTCTTTATTTTATTGATGAAATACATCTTGAATTGAATTCACTCGAAAGCGCAAATATTGATATTGACGTTATTGTTGAAATTTCTCAACAACGTAAACAACGTAAACACATTGTCGGTACTTCACAGGTATTTATGCGAATGGCAAAACCTGTTCGCGAACAAATATTTGACGTTATTATGTGTGAAAAATATTTTAATTGTCTACAATTTAATAAAGTTTTGAAATCTTCAACAATTCGTGAAGAAAACGGCGAAATGCATGCAGAAGTAAAGAGTAATTATGTATTTATTCATACTCCTAAACTTTATGAAATGTATGACACTTATGCAAAAATGAAAAGATACAATAAGGAGTGGAAAGGTAGAAAACGCGAAACTCCTGTTATGTATGAATTCCAAGTTGAAAGGAGTGGAAAAAAATAATGACTGATATTTATTTAATTACGGGTCAAACTTTAGCACAGGCGGGTTTGCTTGGTTTTTTTATGGCTTTAGTTGGTAAACTAATCAATATTATGGGTAAAGCACTCACAAGGGGTGAGATTATTGTTTAGTACAAATCAACTTGAAATTGTAAAGTCAATTGTTCCAACTATGCGCAATCAAGGGTTTAAGTATTATGTTGCATATACTCATACAAATACTGATAACAGTTGGAATACTTCTACTGACCCCGATTTATACATAGTTTTTTCAAAAGAAAAAATAACTGCACAAAGTGGTTATAAATATACTATCCCGCAAAATTCAATACAGTATATTTGTCGCAGTGGTAATTATTCAACTTCTTCAAGTGCAGTAAATACTGACAGAATTAAAAAAGAAAATTTTTCGGGTACTTTAAGCATTAATTTATATGAACATATTTATACTAATGCAGAATATGGCGAGAATCTCGTTATTATGCCGGATATTTTAGGAGGGGAGACTTATGCAGAAACAACATATATTCAATCAACAAATTTGTTGCTCGCAACGTTCTTGTTCTTCGTTGTTATTTGGAAAATGTGGCAATTCCGCAAGTAAAATTATATCTCTTGTATTAGTAATTTTAACATTGTTTTCTTTTGCTATTCCAGTTAGCGCTGAAGATGGTTCTTCAGAAGTACTTGATGTCCGTGATTTTACTTATGAAGTGTATAACGGTAATGACCAAACAAATGATGAATTAGAAGTTACGTATAAAGATGGTACGTATGGTACTGAAGGTATTTGGATGCGAAATTATTCTTGTAGCTCTACTGACGGTATTAAAATTTTATATGTATCAGATTTAATCGGATTACATGCAGAGCACGAATATAATCTTGAATTTTATTATGCTACTGATTATTTTCGTACAACTGCGGTAAATATTCATTTACGTTATTATTCTAATTCTGGCGAGTTGATTAAAACACAAGTTCTTGACGATTTTTCTCCTTCATCAAGTGGTATTAATTTTTATAGCGGTAATTTTAAACCGAATGTTAGTGATATTGAGCAGAGTTATAATATAAAACTTTATATCGTTTTATCTACTCCTAATTCTGGTAGTGTTAACTGGCGTATCTCTCACGATATTATTTTAACCGATAAAGATGACGACAGTGGTTGGTTTCAAAAAATATTAAATAAAATCAATGATATTTGGGAAAGTATAAAATCATTGCCTGAAAGAATAGGAGCATATATAAGCAATATCGCAACAGATATAGGCGATAAAATAAAAGATTTATTTATACCTGACGAAGAATATTTACAAACAAAAAAAGAAGAATTAGAACAATTTTGCATTGACCATTTTGGTGCAGTTTATCAGTCTTTAGACGTTTTAATTGAATTTATTGTTATGCTTGTTAATATTTCTCCAAAGGAACCTATGATTACATTCCCCGCAATTGATATACCATTATTCGATACTACATATCATTTGACTGACGAAGTTGTTTATTCTTTTGCTTGGGTTAATGATAAATCACATTTTTTATATTATTTCTATAATTTTTATCGTAGTTTTGTTACAGTTATTTTATTTTTATCTTTTGCAAATTATTGCCGCAATAAATATAATGAAGTTTTTGGGGGTGGTAAGGAATGATTATTGAAGCATTATTGAATTTGGTAATTCGTTTATTTATGGCTTTATTGTCATTCGTTAACATTCCAGAAATACCGCAAGAAACTATTTCTAATGTTCAAAACACACTTAATACAATTATCGAAAAAGGGTCTGCATTAATTGATTTGCTTATTCCGTATAATGTTGCTAAAGGGTTGTTATTGATTGTAATAGGAATTGAAGTTGCTATTCCTGTATATCATTTTGTAATGTGGTTATTGAAAAAAATTCCTATGTTAAGTATTAGATAGTGGGGGTGGTCGCAACTGCGACCCCCCGTCCTATACTTGATTATAGCCTAATATTTTGCTCAAATTATGAAAAAACCATTTGAAGAATACAAGAATTGTAAAATTAAATATTACCCTAATGGTGCAACAAAAATAATATGTTTTAATGATAATGTTTATAATACAAAGCCCGAAATTCGAAAAAAACGCGGTAAATATAAAATGTTAACTGTAACAGATAGAAAAGATAACATTAAAGCAACAAAAGAAAAAATTTTTGATATTGCTTATGCAAATGCGGATTTATGGCAATATTTTGTAACATTAACTTTGAATGAAGATATAATATCTCGAACTGATACAAAAGAAATATCAAGGCGTGTCAATAAATGGTTTTATAATGCAGTTTCTCGTAAAAATTGTAATTTTCTTTTAATACCTGAATATCACAAAGACGGAAAAAGCATACATTTTCACGGCTTAATAAGTGGCGATTTTAATTTTGTTGATAGTGGCCATAAAGATAAAAGTAAAAGAACAATATACAATATGACTGATTATAAATTTGGTTTTACAACTGCGGTAAAACTTGATACAGACAAACCGCCTATTGCAGTATGTAAATATATAACTAAATATTGCACAAAAGATACTGCAAAAATTTTCGGTAGTAGATATCTAGCTGGGGGGAGAGCATTAAAACGCGATTTGCCTACTCTTAAAACATTTTTCGATTATGATAAATTAGATAGTGAAGAAATATCTATACCTAACACAGATAGAAAAATAAAATATGCATTTATTGGAGTTGTTGAATAATGACAGACAACGAAAAAATTATTTTAATTATGAAATATTTGTTTGAATGTGATTTTCACTTAAAAAACGAATATATGCAAGAGTTAAATACATATTTAACAATTAACACACATAAACCCGAAGATATATTGAAATTATATGAAAAAAAAGTTCGTTATATTGCTTTCAAAGAGTTTTCGGGTAATCTTGAAAGGTTATTATATGGAGGTCTTAAAAATGAATGATTTACCTTTAGTATTGATTTGTGCATGTAGTACAACTTTAATCGCTTGTATTTTTGATTATTTTTATTTTTCAAGGCGTTATAAAGAACTTGAAGAAAAAACTGTTCCAAATATTTATATTTTAGAAGAAGATATGAAAATGTTAAAAAATGAAACAATTTATATTAATGGTAGAATTTCAAAAATTGATAAAAATATTATATATGTTGAAAAAGGTGAATAAATATGAAAAAACGTTTTGATTTTGCTGATAATTTTATTTGTCCGTTATGTTTGAAACATTATAAGAAATCTTGTCCGAATATGATTTCTTGTGCTTGGTTAGGTATAGACAATGAATATTGTCCATTAATCTATGATGTTGCTATTCATATTGGTTTGTGTGAAAATAATCCGTATAAATAGGGGTGTTGAAAAGTTTGTGTAATTGTTGACAATGTTGAAAAGTTGATATATAATTATACAAAATAAATATTTTGTATCAAATAGGGGAAGATAAATTATACAAAATACGGGAAATATGGTCTTTTTATAGAAAATACACCTAATTTAACTGCATTAATACCATCATACTTTTTAATAATACATAGTTATTGTAATTTTCATTTTAATTTAAATTATTTAAAAATATCTAATTATGATTTATTTGTTTTTTATCAAACCAGTTTTTTACAGCTTTGCTTTTTTTAATTATTTTTTATTCAAAATACAATCCGATAACTTTTTTCTAAATGAACTCTGCATCATTTGAAAAATTTCTATCAGATTTTATTTTTAGAAAAATTGCAAAAAACCTTTAATTTTTACAGGTTTTAATGTATCATTTAATTATACTTAACAACAAATTAACCAACAAACTCAATTAATAAATAAATTACATTTTATGATATGACTACACATTATGAAAAATAATTTTGTAATATTGCTTTTCCTTAATGTCGTTATTAGGTCAATTACCTATTAAAATTTAAAATTTATATAATATTAATTATGATTAAGAATTAATTTCTTTTCATTATAAAAAATATTAAATATGTGAAACAGTTTCACAAAAGGTGCGTTGTATTTATGAAAAAAATAAATTACATTGGTTTGCCCATTATTATTAAGGATTTTTTGATTTATCTTGATGTTATTAAGAACAAATCCACACTGACTATTGATGAATACGCATCAGATTTACGACTTTTCTTTAAATTTCTTAAGTATTATCGTGGGCTTGTCCCCTCTTCTGTTGAGTTTGAAGAAATTGATATACTTGACATTGACGAGGAGTTTGTTAGAAGCGTTACATTAAATGATGCTTATGCTTTTTTATCTTATTGTAAGAATGAAAGAGATAATCAGGAAGCGGCACGAGCAAGAAAAGTTTCTTGTCTTCGCACTTTTTTCAAATACCTCGAAAAGCAAAAACAAATTATTTCCGATAATCCAATGGAAGTACTGGACTCCCCACGCCTTAAAAAATCACTTCCTAAATACCTTACATTAGAAGAAAGTATAAAACTATTAAAATCTGTTGATGGAAAGTATAAAGAACGGGATTATTGTATCCTTGTATTTTTCTTAAATTGTGGATTGCGTTTATCTGAACTTGTAAGCTTGAATTATAATGATATCCGTGATGACCATACTTTACGAGTTACCGGTAAAGGTAATAAGGAACGCACGATATACCTTAACGATGCTTGCCTTGATGCCTATGCTCATTATATGGCTGTAAGACCAGTTGATGGAGTTGCTGCAACAGACAGGAATGCATTGTTTTTAAGTAGCAGAAACAAGCGAATTAGCCCTAAAACTGTTCAGCATATTGTTTATTCATATCTTGAAAAATGTGGTCTTGAGGGATACTCAGTGCATAAACTACGCCATACTGCTGCAACTCTTATGTATCAGCACGGAAATGTTGATGTATTAGTGCTTAAAGACATTCTTGGCCACGAAAATCTTGGCACTACAGAAATATATACTCACATCATTGACGAACAACTAAAAAAAGCATCAGAAGCAAATCCATTAGCTAATATTAAAAGCGATAATTAAAATAAGAACCAAGTCCACAAAAGGATTTGGTTCTTTTAGCTATATAATATTCAATTTTGGACCAATAAATGAAATTACTAATGCAGTAATAACAATGCAAACAACATTAATTACAAATAACAGAAAATACCTTAGCATAAATAACCGAATAGAAATATTATCTGTAGAGTTTTTGCCGCATAGGCATTTAAATATATATTGGCTCATATACACATTTTCATTAGAAGCAAAAATCAACGATGTCGTTGTAATAGTAAAACACGGATACAATAATAACAAACAGAAAAATACACCTTTCAATTCATATTCAGTATACAAATAACTACTTAAGAAACCTATGTATATACATTTAACCATTGGAGATATAAACGATAGCGTCGAACCAATAAAACTTGTTCCAATAAAAAAACTGATAAATAAAAATATGCAATCGAATTTTAATAAATGTGTAACAACAGATTCAAAATTACCGCTATTTAAAATATGAAAGTTAGTAGTAATAATCTCTGAAAGATTTGTGTCATTCATTAATCTGAAGCAGATTGCGCCTAAAAGTATTCCACTGATTGATAATAGTAAAAATATGATTTTGTACTTTTCTTCATTAAAATTATTAAATTTTATATTGTTTTTATCTTTATGTTGCTTTGGTGTTTTAGCATAATGTTTTCTTCTTAAACTTATTACTTTTGTCATAATTAAATCCTTTATAATTATTTTCTACGCTTTGTATTTGCACTGATAATTCCACCGATAACCGAACAAACTATTATAACTATATACAACAGTATAGTTTTAGAACTCAACTGTCCGTGAGAAAAAATGAGCATAAGAACAGTAATTCCAAAACCATATGGAATTGACGATATTAAACCGGAAACAAAGCCTTTTAATTTACACATTTTCGATGCTATAAATCCAACAATAATTGCACCAATCATTACACAACCGAGAAAGTATGCAGGTAAAGTATTACTCATTACTGCAGATTTCGAAATAATGGCAGACATAAACAACGTTAATATGATAACTAAAATTAAACCGATTAAACTTGATATACAGATTCCAACTATATTTTTAGCCATAATCGGCATATCATTTTTTCTCTTAATAGCTTTTTTACGCATAAAAAAATCCCTCACATTCAATAATGAATATGAGGGAAAACTATTATTTATGATTAAATTATTCTTCGTCTTTCTTAGACTTTTTGCTTTTCTTTTCAGCAATTGCAGCCTTTGCAGCTTCACGCTCTGCCTGAATCTTTTCATTAGCAGTGTGATTTGTCTGAATAGCATATTTCTTGAACTTAATTTTAACTCTGTCTGAACCTGTTTCAAGAACGATTGTATCATCTTTAACTGCTACAACTCTACCGCAAATGCCACCGATTGTTGTAATTTCATCGCCAATCTGTGTATTTTCACGAAGTTCCTGTTCCATTTTCTGCTGTTTTTTCTGTGGTCTGATTGTGAAGAAATACATTGCAGCAAAAAGAACAGCCATCATAATAATCATTGAGAATGAACCACTCTGTGCACCGCCTTCAGCACTTGCACCAGCGCCACCCATCATAGCAAATGTTAAAAAGTTTGTCATTTTTAATATCCTCCAAATAATGAATTAAATGTCAACTTGCATATTATACATAATAATTTTGTGTTTTGCAAGTCATTTTGTAAAATTTACAAGTAATTAAAATTTAACTAAATTCGAGTATCTAACCTATCAACATACTTGTTATAAAATTCTTCAAAAGTATCATTATCAAGCGATTCACGAATTTTTGTCATAAGATTATTATAGAAATATAAATTATGCATTACGCAAAGTCGCATAGCTAACATTTCCTGCGCTTTGAATAAATGTCTGATATAAGCTCTTGAGTGCTTTTGACAAGTTGGGCAATTACATTCAGGGTCTATTGGTAAATCGTCTTTCTCATATTTTTTATTATTGATATTAATAATACCTGCATTGGTAAAGAGATGACCATGACGCGCATTCCTACTTGGCATAACACAATCAAAAAGGTCCACTCCCCTTTTAACCGCCTCCAAAATATTACCTGGTGTACCAACACCCATCAGGTATCTAATTTTGTCAGCAGGCATATGTGGTTCAACTGCAGAAATTATACGATACATATCTTCTTTTGGCTCGCCAACTGCAAGTCCACCAATTGCATAACCGTCAAGGTCAAGTTTTGCGATTTCTTTCATATGTTCAACTCGTAAATCGTCAAAAGTACAGCCCTGATTAATGCCAAAAAGCAATTGATTTTTATTAATTGTATCAGGTAAAGAATTAAGACGTTCCATTTCTGCTTTGCAGCGGACTAGCCATCTTGTTGTTCTTTCACAAGATTGTTTTGAATACTCATATTTTGCAGGGTTTTCAACACACTCATCAAATGCCATAGCAATAGTTGAACCAAGATTTGATTGAATTTGCATACTTTCTTCAGGGCCCATAAAAATTTTATGACCATCAATATGTGATGAAAAATATACGCCCTCTTCTTTAATTTTGCGAAGTGAAGCAAGTGAAAATACTTGAAATCCACCACTGTCAGTAAGTATAGGACCATTCCAACCTGTAAACTTATGAAGTCCACCCATTTCTTTTACAAGTGTATCAGTAGGTCTTAAATGTAAATGATAAGTATTGCACAACTGCACTTGACAATTTATATCTTTTAAGTCATAAGCAGAAACACCGCCCTTAATTGCACCTTGAGTTGCAACATTCATAAAAGCAGGAGTTTGAACAGTACCGTGTACGGTGTGAAATTCTCCTCTACGCGCATTTCCGCATTTTTTAATAAGTTTATACATAATTACTCCTTAATAAATAAACATACAATCGCCAAAACTAAAGAATCTGTACTTTTCATCAACTGCTGTTTTATATGCATTTAATACTTTTTCTCTATCATATAATGCAGATACGAGCATTATAAGTGTACTTTCAGGTAAATGAAAATTTGTGAGTAGTGCATCAACGCATTTAAATTTATACCCCGGATAAATAAAAATACTTGTCCAATCATCAAACTCTTTCATTTCACCCTGACTTTGCATTACACTTTCAAGTGTTCTGCAACAAGTAGTGCCAACACCAACAACTCTGCCACCATTTTTCTTGGTTTCATTGATTAAATCAGCAGTTTCTTTTGGAATATGATAATGCTCGGAGTGCATCTCATGGTCTTCAATATTTTCTGCCTTAACTGGTCTGAATGTACCAATTCCCACATGCAAAGTAACATAGCCGATTTTAATGCCTTTATCTTGTATTTTTTGCATTATTTCGTCAGTAAAGTGAAGTCCCGCTGTTGGTGCTGCCGCAGACCCCAACTCTTTCGAATAAACTGTTTGATAACGCTCTTTATCTTCAAGTTTTTCTGTAATATAATGGGGTAATGGCATTTCGCCGACTTTATCTAAAACTTCATATATATTTGAAGCGTCATAACTGAATTTTGCTATTCTGTTACCATTTTCAAGCACTTCTTCAATTTTACAAGAAAGAATACCGTCGCCAAATGAAAATTCTGTATCAACTTTTGCTCTTTTACCTGGTCCTGTAATAGTTTCCCAACGGTCATTACCAAGATTATTAAGAAGCAAAAATTCAACAACAGCACCAGTATCTTTTTTTACACCGTACATTCTTGCAGGAAGTACACGCGTATTATTAAGAATCAAGCAATCTCCCGGATTAAGATAATCAACAAAATCATAAAAATGTTTGTGTTCAATAGTATCGTCTTTTCTTGATAAAACCATCATTTTTGAGTGGTCTCTCGGCTCAATAGGTGTTTGAGCTATCAATTCTTTGGGCAAATCGTAGTAAAAATCTGATTTTTTCATAGTGTTTCTCCGTAAAAATATAGAAAATCGTAAAAATGTTTGACACAAGCCCTTTATAATGGTATCATATTTACGCGATTGAGGCGCAACAAAAATCAGTACCGTTTTTGAAACTCCCAAGAGTTTTTGATAAAACGCGAAAGGGTTTGTTGCCGAAGAAAAAACAGGGCTTGGGATTTGGTTTTTCTGGTTGTATTATTAACAGTAATATGACTGTCATCATTTATTGATGGAGTGCTTTCGTATTATGACATTTGTTTGTAATACTTTGTATTTTTATTCAGTAATGGTGGCATAATCATTACTGATTTTTTATAACGAATGATATAATATCATTATTTGGAGGTAATTTCAAGTGAAAAAGTATAATGTAGGTGTAATTGGTGCAACAGGTATGGTTGGTCAGCGTTTTATGACTCTTCTCGATAACCATCCTTGGTTTGACGTAAAGGTGTTAGCAGCAAGCCCACGCTCAGCAGGAAAGAAATATTCTGATGCTGTAGGCGCTAAATGGTGTATGGATGTTGAAATTCCAGAAGCTATGAAAGATATTGTAGTTATGGATGCAACTGCTGATATCGAAAAAATCGCATCGCAGGTTGATTTTGTATTCTGTGCAGTTGATATGAAAAAAGATGAAATCAAGGCTCTTGAAGAAGCATACGCTAAGGCAGAGTGTCCTGTTATTTCTAACAACAGTGCTCACAGACATACTCCTGATGTTCCAATGATTGTTCCTGAACTTAATGCCGACCATGCTAAAATCATTCCTGCTCAGAGAAAAAGACTTGGTACAAAACGTGGATTTATTGCAGTAAAATCAAACTGTTCACTCCAAAGTTATGTTCCTGCTCTCTACCCTCTTTCAAAGTTTGGTATTAAAGATGTACTTGTTTGCACATATCAGGCAATTTCAGGTGCAGGTAAGACATTCCAGACTTGGCCAGAAATGATTGATAACGTAATCCCATTCATTGGCGGCGAAGAAGAAAAGAGCGAAAAAGAACCACTTAAAATTTGGGGTAAAGTTGAAGGCGACGAAATTGTTCCTGCAACATCTCCAAACTTTACTGCACAATGCATTCGTGTTCCTGTTTCAAATGGTCATATGGGCGCTGTATTTGTAAGATTTGAGAATAAACCATCAAAAGAAGAAATATTAAATATATGGAAAGAATTTGCAGGTCGTGCACAGGAATTAGACCTTCCACACGCACCAAAGCAATTCCTCCACTATTTTGAAGAAGATAATATGCCACAGACAAAACTTCAGCGCAACCTTGAAGGTGGTATGGCAATTTCAGTTGGTCGTCTTCGTGAAGACACACAGTACGACTACAAATTTGTTTGCCTTTCACACAATACACTTCGTGGTGCTGCTGGTGGTGCTGTTCTTATGGCAGAACTTCTTTGCGCAGAAGGTTATATGGACTAATTTCCAATTAAGGAGAGTTTATTATGAGTAATAATCCTATTTTTACAGGTTGTGGTGTTGCTATTGTAACACCTTTCAAAGATGATTTAAGTGTTAATTATGACGCACTTGAAAAACTTCTTGAATTCCACATTGCAAACGGTACAGATTCAATTGTAATTTGTGGAACAACTGGCGAAAGCGCAACCCTTACACCAAAAGAACATTCAGATGTAATAAAATTTACTTGTGATGTTGTAAACCATAGAATTCCTGTTATTGCAGGTACAGGTAGTAATGAAACTGCTTACGCTATTGAACTTTCAAATGATGCTGAAAAAGCAGGTGCTGATGCAATGCTTGTTGTTACACCTTATTACAATAAGTGCTCACAGCGTGGCCTTGTAAAGCATTATCAAGCAATTGCAGATAATACATCAAAACCAATTATTATTTATAATGTTCCTAGTAGAACAGGTGTGAATGTTCTTCCAACTACATACGCAGAACTTTGTGAACATAAGAACATTATTGCTACAAAAGAAGCAAGTGGTAATATTTCACAGATTGCTGAAACAATTGCACTTTGTGGCGACAAACTTGATGTTTATTCAGGTAATGACGACCAGATTGTACCTTTAATGTCTCTTGGCGGCAAAGGTGTTATTTCAGTTCTTTCAAATATTTGTCCTAAACTTGCTCACGATATTCCTACTCTTTATCTTGAAGGCAAGGTTAAGGAAAGCGCTGAACTTCAGCTTAAATATCTTGACCTTATCAATGCAATGTTTATGGATGTTAACCCAATTCCTGTAAAAGTTGCTATGAGAATGATAGGCTTTGATGTTGGTCCACTTCGTATGCCGCTTTCTGCAAGGGAAGATGCAAAAACTG
>CALCBQ010000046.1 GCA_937897215.1 uncultured Clostridia bacterium
ATCTTAAAGTAAATGGCGAAGAAAAGGAAACAAAAGACCTCACATTCGCAATAAACAACGGCAAAACAGAAATCGAATTAGAGTTTACTGCAACACCATATTTAAAAGAAAGACCAAACAACCTTTATGTATTGCAAGCAGGCTCATTACTTTTCTCTGTGCCTATCGAATATGAAAAACAAATGAGAGAATACACTAAAAAAGGTGTTGAACGTAAATATCCATATTGCGATTATGAGTTTATACCTAAAACTCCTTGGAATTATGGCTTTGCAGATACAGATTTTGAAGTGGTTTTTAATGGAATAAGTGATGTTCCGTTTTCACAAGAAAAACCACCTGTAACCATAAAAGCAAATATGCAACAAATAAACTGGGGACTTAAATTCCCATACAGAAGCATTGCAAGAAAAACTCCAAAATCTACACAGCCGATTTCAGAAATGCAAGAAATTAATCTTTGCCCTTATGGTTGTGCAAGACTTCGCATGACAGAAATGCCAATACTTAAATAATGTTGGGTGATTAGAATGGATAAAAAAGTTTACAGGCGGGGTAAAATCGGGCAATATTGGTATAATTTTACAGAGCTTCTTGTCCATGTGCTTACAGTGCGCCCTTGCCCTAAAAATCTTGAGTATAATATTACAAGTTATGATGAGGGCAAACTCAATAAAATCTATACATATTGTCGCAAGGATTTGAAAGACAAGAAAAAGCCATTGTTTATTTATATTCACGGTGGCGGTTGGTTTTCAGGTGTTACACCTATGCGCAATCGTTATATTTCTAACTGGGCACAAAAGGGATTTTATACTGCATCAATCGGTTATACTTGGGCTCCCGATAAGATTTATCCCGCACAACTTCATGAGATTTTCAAGGCACTGGATAATATTATTGATACAGCCGAAGAAAATAACTTTGACCCTCAAAACATTGTAATTGCAGGGGAGAGTGCAGGCGGATACTACATCACTTATGTGGCATCTTGTCTTAATGACAAGTCAATTCTTGATGCACTTGGCATTGAATTCAAGCATTTTGACGATGTGAAAATCAAAGCGCTTGTGTCAATTTGCGGTTGTTATGATTTAGGGCGACTTACAGATGAAAATAAAAAGCAGTCTACATTTCCTGATATGAAAAAGATGGTGCCAACATTTTTAGGAAAAACTCTTGAAGAAACAAGAGAATATCTTAAAACAGACGATGCAAAATATTGCTCGCCAAAAATTACCGACAAATTTCCACCAACTTATGCGGTCTGGTCAACAAACGATAAGTTGAAATATGAAACTTTCGATTTGTGTGCAGATTTAGATAAACTCGGTGTGCCAAATAAACAGTATAAAGCAGATGGAATTATCGGTAATCACGCGTGGGCAGTTATGCCCATATTCAAAAAGAGTAAAATCTGTTTTGAGGATGCTTATGAGTTTGCAAAGGAATATATTGAAGAATAATTTTTGGCGGAGATTTCTCCGCCTTTTCTTTTATAAATTTGAGTTTGTAGGGGCGTTAATGAATAATGAATGATGAATAATGAATAATTTCGGAACTGCGTTGCGAATTAAGATTACCCCCCTCAGTCGCTTCGCGACAGCTCCCCCTCAAGGGGGGAGCCCAATTTTCGCCTTCCCCCTACGAGGGGAAGGTGGCAAAACGAAGTTTTGACGGAAGGGGGGCAAAGAACCCTACAAACTCCAATTTGTTTTTTATAATTATATGAATACAAATTTGCATTTTGAGAATACTATCAAAAACAAAGGAGTGTTTATATGATTGAACAAGATACAATTAAATTACTTCGCGAGTGTGATGCAGGTATTAAAATGGGTGTTTCATCAATTGATGATGTGCTCGGGTATGTTAAATCCGACAGGCTAAAAAAAGACCTTGAATACAATAAGGAAGAACACAACAAACTTGATAAGGAGTTGCAAGAGCTTCTCGACCGTTATCGTGATGACGGTAAAGACCCAAATCCAATGGCAAAGGGTATGTCCTGGATGAAAACGAATATGAAACTTGTTATGAATGAATCTGACCATACTATTGCAGACTTGATTACTGATGGTTGTAATATGGGTGTAAAATCTCTTAACAAATATCTCAATCAATATGTTGCAGCAGACGAAAAGTCGAAAGATATCTGTAAACGACTTATAAATCTCGAAGAAGATTTAATTGTTCAGATGCGTCAGTTTTTATAATTGCATATAGTGTGTTCCCTCGGCATAAAATATGTCGGGGGGATTTTTATGATAATTATGTGGAAGAAGTTTTTATTGTGTCTTGCAATTCCGTTAGGAGTGGGTGGAGTTTCAGCCTTGCTTACATCGGGGAATATGCAGTTGTTTGATGAAATTAACAAACCACCTTTGTCGCCACCAGGTTGGCTTTTCCCTGTGGTGTGGACAATTCTCTACATTTCAATGGGCGTTGCCTTGTATCTTGTGGTAATGGCGAAGGACACTAAAGCTAACTTGCCTGCTTATATCTCATTCGGTGTGCAGTTGTTCTTTAATTTCTTCTGGTCAATAATTTTCTTTAATGCAAGGGCATATTTATTCGCATTTATCTGGCTTGTTTTGTTGTGGGTTGCAATTATTGCAAATATATTTTTCCTCTATCAAGTCAAGAAAACCGCCGGCAAAATCTTAATTCCGTATCTTATATGGGTAACATTCGCGGGGTATCTGAATCTCGGAATTTATCTTCTTAATTAAAGATGGGGCAGACACTTGTCTGCCCTTTTATGTTATGATATAATAGTCGGGATTTGCGAGGGACGGCTATGGATTACAAAAAGATACTCAAATCAATAAAGAAAACATTATTGTGGCTTGTGTTTACAAATCATTGTAAATATTGTAATTCTCTTATCGGTAAAAATGAGGAGTTGTGCGAAGATTGTAGCAACAATTTGCCACGTATAGTTGGCGAAAAATGCAAATTTTGTGGTGTTTCTAAAGAGCGTTGTAGTTGTAAAAAGCATAGAAAGAATTTTGATGGAATTACAGCACCTTTTTACTATGAAAAAGGCATAAAAGAATCTATAAAATTATTGAAATTCAATGGAAAAACTCATCTCGCGTATATTTTAGGGGATGAGATGTCCCTGTGTATCCAAAAAGATTTTGAAGATGTGAATTTTGATTTTGTTTGTTTCGTTCCTTTTTCAAATGTGCAGAAAATCGAAAGAGATTATAATCAAAGCGAATTGCTTGCAGAAAGAATTGCTCAAAATCTTGAAATACCAATTGAAAATACACTTGTAAAATTGTTTGATGTTAAAACTCAACACGATATGCCCATACAACAACGAAAAGGCAATATTTACGGTATTTATGATGTGAAAAACGGCGTAGATTTGAAAGGCAAAACAATTTTACTTGTTGATGACATTATGACAACTGGAGAAACTCTTAATAATTGCGCACTTATTATGAAAATCCGTGGAGCAGAAAAAGTCTATTGCACCACCGCCGCAATTACAGTTAAAAAGAAAAAATGAAAAACACTACACAATTGTATTGGTGTAGTGTTTTTCCATTTCTACTTTTATTCGACACAAAACTTCTTGACATCACAATGGTAAAATGATATAGTAATATCAAGAATAAAAAGAAATACGAGTGAATTTATATATACTTATACTATTTGTTATCTGATAATCCAAGAATATAATCAGCAGTTACTTTATAGAATTTTGC
Organism: uncultured Clostridia bacterium; assembly: GCA_937897215.1. Lineage (GTDB taxonomy): Bacteria > Bacillota > Clostridia > Oscillospirales > Acutalibacteraceae > Fimenecus. The sequence goes on from CALCBQ010000046.1 coordinate 3,720, forward strand.
CAGTGTGATAATTCTATCGGCTGTAATTTCAGTTGAACCGTTTTCAATGCGGCTATAATGTTGCTGAGTAGTATTAAGAAGTTTTGCAATATCCTTTTGTAAAATATCGTTGTCTTCACGCAATTCTCTTATTCGTTTGTAATACATTTTCATCACCAGATAAATAGTATCGTACATCTGAAATGTGTATTGACTTATACACCTAAAATGTGTATAATCAATTTGAGAAAGTTTCAAAAATTACTTGACTGTAACCTTGGGTTATAGTTTATGATAACAAAAAAGAGGAGGAATTATTATGAAGAAAACTACTAATAAACTTTTAAGTGTTATTTTATCGGTGTTGCTCTTACTTTCAGTTATGCCAATGACAACCTTTGCAACAGGTTCTGTGGCATCTGTTACAACTGTTTCCGGTGAAGTTGCAGAATACACCGACATTCACGAAGCATTTGCTTTTGCTTGTGAAAATGCCGGTTCAACTATCACTTTGTTGCGTGATATTGATTTAGGAACAGATGAAATTCACATAGTAGATTGTGATATTACGCTTGAATTAAACGGTAAAACACTATCTTCAACTTCTAATGAAGTTATTTGGCTTCATCGTGGCGGTAAAATGCTTATAAAAGATAGTGTTGGTAACGGTACAATAAAAAATACTGGTAATGATTCTTACGCAATTGCCAATTTTGGAGAATTGACAATCGAAAGTGGAACATTTATCGGTAAAAGTGCGGGTGTGTTCACAGCCGACCGTGTTGTAATAAAAGATGGTACATTTACCGGCGATGAATATGGTTTGTTATTCTGGCTTGGTGGCAGTGTAAACATTAACGACAATTGCGACCTTGATATTGATGCTGAATGGCTTGACGGTAAAGGTCAGATTTTAGGCGGTACATTTATTAACGGTATATATATTAAAAATTGGGGTGGAGAGCTTTTCGATTTTTACGAACCAACTTTATATCTTGTAGATGTTCTTGCTGATGGATACGGATTCTTTGATGAAGATGGTAACGAAATTTTCGCTACAGAATATCAAACATCTTTAACCGAAAATATAACAGTTAAAGAAAGTGAAAACGAAAGACCAAATGTGGCAAAAGTTGAGCTCGCGACAGGAGAAACCAAATACTTCATTGATTTGTGGGAAGCATTAAGACTCGCTAACTGGTCAATGAATTCAAAATTAACATTGTTAAAAGACTCTGAAACATCAAATGTATTCAAAGTTACTGGTTATGGTAATTTCACTCTTGATTTGAATGGTAAAGTTTTATCAAGTAGTGGTAGCACCACACTTGAATTAGCAAGTACCAGTCAATTACCTTTCACAATCATTGATAGTATCGGTGGCGGTGAAATTAGAAACACTGCTGCATCAAACGGAATTGCAATCAATGCAGATGGCGGAAAACTTGTATTGGAAGATATAACAGTAACAAGTGATTCATACATCGGTATTTATTCGGCTGATGGTGGTTCATCTGTAACCATAAATGGTGGCAAGATTTATGGTAAGGAGTATGGCATTAAAGGTTGCACAAAATTAACACTTACCGACGGTGAAATCAGTAGTGATTCAAAAGCAATTTTCCTTAGTTGGTATTCAAATAACGGATATTTCTTCAGAAGTTCTACAGCGAACATTTCAGGTGGTACAATCAAAGGTGGCATAGAGTGTGCAAAAAATGGTAATCTCTATTTATCCGACACGCTTTGCGAAGGTTATTATTTCTATGATACCGAAGATAATCCAATTGAATTAACATCAAATCAATTAAGTATTGATGAAACGGTTACAGTTAAAAACAGATTCCCTGTATCTGTAACTCAACCAGACGGTACTACTGAATATTTCCCTACTGTTGATGAGGGTAAAGATAAAGCGGATGAAAGTTTTGACAGTAAACTTAAATTGCTTACAGATATTCTTTTGAATTCAAGTCTTGACTTCTTCGGTACAACAACTCTTGACCTTAATGGCAAAAATATTGCAACAAATAATGAGTATGATTATACAGTTGTTGTTGATGAAGGTGCATCACTCAATATTGAAGATTCTGCCGACAACGGAACAATTGGCGGCGGTGGTATCGCAGTAAATGGCGGTACACTTAACTTTAATAGTGGTGCAGTTGAAAGTACAATGGATGGCATTTACAACAATGGTGGTAGCATTACTGTAAATGGTGGTGCAATCTCTAGTGGCGAAGGATATGATGATATTTTCGTTGAGGGAGAAAACACAACTATAGTTTATGGTGGTGCTTATGAAGATGGCTTCTCAATTGGTGGCACAACAATAAATGAAGCACTTGCAGACGGTTATGTATTTTACAATGGTAATGGTGCTATTGAAATTGAAGATAATCAAAAAGTAGTCAGTGACAATGTTGTAGTTTATGAAAAAACAATCGTAACTGCAATGTCATCACAAATTCGTTTCAATACAAACGATGACGGTTCTTATGCAGGAACATTTGATGTAAGAACAAGAGCAAAAATCAGCGATGCAGACTTCAAAAAGTATATTGCAGATACAAATGAAGAAGCAATCACTAAAATAACAAAAGTCGGATTTGTTTATTCAACTACAGAAACAGAATTTAATACTGAAAGTGCTAAAATAGTTGCACAAGGTGGAAAAGTTGATGGGCTTATAGACGCCCCTGTAAGTTATATTGTTGATGAAGATGGTTATTATATGTATACTTGCATAGTTACAGGTATAACAGAGGAATATCTTGAAAACGGAATTATAACCTATGCATATATTTGTATTGAAGATACTTGGTATTTCTTCCCTGTTGAAGTAACAGCAGAATTCAGCGACCTTTATTACACATATTATCCAATGGCTGCTGAACAATATGGTTGGTAACAATCGGTTTTTAGTATCAATATTGGATTCTTAAAGAAAGGGCAGATTAATGAAAAAATATATAATACCTGATTTTGAAGTGATAATTTATGAAATTGAAGAAATAATCACAGACTCATCGCCGATAATCGGAGACAAAGACCCTGACGGCGATGGGTGGTGGGGCTAAAAGTAAAAGACTATTGGTGGAATTACCAATAGTCTTTTGTTATTTTTGTTAAAATTACAAAGTGTTACAAAGTGTATTTTCTATTGCTTTTGTATAGTGAATGTGTTAGAATGTATTAAATATAGTAACATAGAGTAATTGTGGGTTATTATGACCGAAATTACTAAAAAAACAGGTAGTTGGGTGCTATTGATGAATACTATTATTCCTGAAAATAACAATATTATCAATACAAAACCAATGGTTTCAGTCTTTTGTCTTGCATACAATCACAAAAACAGTATTGCGCAAGCTATTGAGGGTGTTGTTTCACAAAAAACAAATTTTCCGTTTGAATTAATTATTCACGATGATGCATCAATTGATAATACTGCTGAAATCATAAAAAAGTATGAGGAAAAGTACCCTCATATTATTAAACCGATTTTCCAAACAGAAAATCAGTTTTTTAAACATAATCTTGCACAAAAATATCTTGTACCACAAATGCAAGGTAAATATGTAGCAATCTGTGAGGGAGACGATTTCTGGACCGATGAAAACAAGTTGCAACTTCAAGTGGATTATATGGAAAACAATCCTGAATGCACAATGTGTTTTCACGCAGTTGAACAACTTGAATCTAACGGCACAAAAACAGTTTATAGACCGCTTAAGGATTCGCAAAAAGTTCCTACAGAATTAATAATCAAGCGTGGTGGAATGTTTTGCCCTTCGGTATCTTTGATGTTTCGTGCTGATATTATGACGGAATGGCCCGAATTCCGTTTAGTTGCCGATGTGTATGACTATCCATCACAGGTGTTGGCAGCAGTTAAGGGCGAAAGTTATTATATTGATAGAATTATGGGTGTTTATCGTTTTGCTTCTGAGGGCTCATGGACAGAACAACACAAATCTGTAACAGATTTCAAGCATACAAATAACGAAACGCAGTGGCTTGAACTTTTCAACGAATATACAAATGGTAAATATAGTTCAGAAATTGATTATCATATGGCGCATCTCTGGTTTACAGAATACAGAAAAACTGTTGATAAAGATGTAAAGAAAAAAGCCAAGAGTTATATAAATAAGCTCGATTTCAAAAACAAAATGATTTTTACAGTTCTTGTTCTTATGTTCTCTGTGTTAGGGACAAAGGCAAATATACTGTGGAATATAATGAAAAAATATGTTCTTAAATAAATGAAAAGACGGTGTAAAAATGGCAGATAAAATTTTAGTAACCCGTTCATCAATGCCCCCAATGGATGAGTATTTTGACGAAATCCGCGACCTTTGGGAAACAAGATGGCTTACAAATTCGGGCGCAAAACATCAGGAACTTGAAAAGAAACTCTGTGATTATCTTACAGTTTCAAATACTGCACTTTGTGTAAACGGTCATATGGCTCTTGAGTGTATTCTTGAAGTTTTTGATTTACAAGGCGAGGTTATTACAACTCCATTCACATTTGTATCAACAACAAATTCAATTATCAGAAAGGGCTTAAAGCCAGTTTTCTGTGATATTAATGACAAAGACTTCACTATTGATGTAAACAAGATTGAAGAGCTTATCACGGATAAAACCTGCGCTATTATGCCTGTTCATGTTTATGGTAATGTGTGTGATGACGAAGCAATCCGTAAAATTGCAGAAAAATATAATCTGAAAGTAATTTACGACTCTGCCCACGCTTTTGGTGTAAGAGTAAACGGCAAAGGTGTTGCAGAATTGGGCGACGCTTCAATGTTCAGCTTCCACGCTACAAAGGTTTTCCATTCTGTCGAAGGTGGAGCAGCAATTTTTGCTGATGACGGAAATTACGCAAAGATTAATCAGTGCAAAAACTTCGGTATGAATGGGGAAACACTTGAGCATGCAGGTGGTAACTCAAAAATGAATGAATTCTGTGCCGCAATGGGACTTTGCAATCTTCGTCATATTGATGATGCAATTAAATCAAGAAAAGAAGCGGTGCTTCGTTACCGTGAAAATCTTCAAAGCGTAAAGGGAATTCAGTTGAGCGTTGTTCAGGAAAATGTTGAAAGCAACTATGCTTACTTCCCAATTGTTGTTCATCCTGAAGAATTTGGAAAAACTCGTGATGATATTATCGATGCACTTGCAAAAGATAATATCGGCGCAAGGAAATATTTCTATCCGTTAACAAGTACAGTAGGCGACTTGAATGGCGAATATGATATAAATGACACTCCTGTTGCCGCAAAGATTTCAGAAAGAGTACTTTGCTTACCTCTTTATGAAGGACTTGGCACAGAAAATGTTGACCGTATCTGTAACATTATTAAATCATTATCATAATTTAGGAGGAAAAATTTATGAGTAATATAGCACTTATTATCGCAGGTGGCGTTGGTGCAAGAATGAATCAGGATATCCCAAAACAGTTCATCAATGTTTACGACAAGCCGGTTATTGTATACACTTTAGAAGCATTCCAAAATCATCCTGAAATTGATGCTATTGAGGTTGTGTGTCTTGACGGTTGGCACGACATTTTAAGAGCATATGCAAGACAGTTTGGTATTGCAAAGCTTGAAAATATTGTAAGTGGCGGTAAAAACGGTCAGGATTCAATCCGTAACGGACTTTATGACATTTATGAAAGATATAACGGCGATGATGATATTGTTCTTATTCATGATGCGATAAGACCAATGGTATCTGAAGATATTATTACAGATAACATTAAAGTTTGTCGTGAACTTGGCAATGCAATTACAGTTGTTCCTTGTACAGCTGCAATGCTTAAAACTTATGACTCTATTTCTTCAGAGGAACAAGTGCCGAGAGACAATCTTAAGATTACACAAACACCTCAAACTTTCTTTATGAAAGACATTGTTGCAGCTCATAAAGAGGCGCTTGAAAAAGGAATTACAAACTCAGTTGCATCTTGTACAATGTATATTGAATTGGGCAGAAAACTTCATATGGCTCTCGGCTCAGAGAAAAATTTGAAGCTTACAACAACTGAAGATATTGAAATATTCAAAGCGTTGCTTAATTCGAAAAAAGACGAATGGATGCATTAATAGGTGTAAAAAATGAATTTTTACGATAATAAAACATATCAGAGTGCAGTTCTTGATGTTGCAAAAGGTTTGTCAGTAAAAAAATGCAGTATTCTCGTAACGGGTGCAACTGGATTAATCGGGTCTTGCCTTATTGATACATTGTTATTAGCAAACCGTGAACTGAATTGCGACTATACAATATTTGCATTGGGCAGAAATCTTGAAAAACTCAAAAAAAGATTTTCTTATGCTTGCAATGACAATCATTTGAATTTTGTTGTTCAGGATGTATGCGCTCCGTTAGAAAATTGTGGCAAAGTGGATTATATTATTCATGCTGCAAGTAATGCGGACCCACGCTCATATGCATTGTATCCTGCAGAAACATTGTTGACTAATATTTATGGTGCAAACAATGTTCTGAATTTTGCGAAAGAATGTGAAAATGTGAAGGTTTTATTTACATCCACATTTGAAACCTACGGCAAAATCGAAGATTGTGAAGCGTTCAAAGAAGAACAATGCGGTCTTATTGATTATAACTCTGTGCGCTCTTGTTACCCTGAAAGTAAGCGTTGTGCAGAAATATTGTTCAGATGCTACGAGCAGGAATATGGCGTAAAATATTCAATTGCTCGCCTTTGCAGTATTTACGGTCCTACAATGGACCCTAATGATAGTAAAGCTCATGCACAGTTTATAAGAAATGCACTTAATAATGAAGATATAGTGCTGAAAAGCGAAGGTAAACCACGAAGAACGTATCTTAGTGTTTTTGACACAGTAAGCGCTATGTTCAAAATCTTGTTTGAAGGTAAATCAGGTGAGGCATACAATGTAGCAAGCGATAAAAGTGTGGTATCTATCGCTGAAGTGGCTCATACTGTGGCTTCAATCTGTAGCAGAAAAGTAATTTTTGACTTGCCGGATGAAATTGAGAGTCGAGGATTTTCGGCTCCGCAAAACAGTATTCTTGATAGTACAAAACTTAAAGAATTGGGTTGGGAAGCACAGTATAATTTGCAACAAGGCATGGAAGTAACAATAAAAATTCTTAAAGAATTGAAATAATGGTGGCAAAGGGTATGAAAAAAGAGAATTTCAAATATGCAACTCTATATAATGCGGAAAGCGGTACATATTGTACCGACGGCAGTCAACAAGGTCTTGTTATGGGTCCTGAAACGCAGAAACGTTTTGATGCAAACACAGACGACTGCGCAGTTACAGTATGTTGTATTACTTATAAGCATGAAGAGTATATCAGACAAGCACTTGACGGCTTTGTTATGCAGAAAACAAATTTCAAGTTCAAGGTTTTTGTTGGCGAAGACAAAGGCCCTGACGGTACTGCAGATATAGTCCGTGAGTATGCGGAAAAGTATCCTGATATAATTGTACCATTTATTCGTGAAGAGAATATGGGCGCACAGACAAACCTTATTGATTTGTGCAACAAGGCAAATAGTCCATATATCGCATTCTGTGAAGGCGATGACTTCTGGATTGATGAATACAAGTTGCAGAAACAGTTTGATTATATGCAATCTCACGAAGATGTAAGAATGTGCTATACATCAACTGAAATTCTCGCTCCTGATGATTGGCATCTTAATTCATACTATAAGCGCAACAAAGAAGGTAAGATGATAATTCCTTATTGCGCTCCGGGATTCAAAGAAAAAGAGTATTACACACTTAATGAATTCCTTATTGTATTCCCTAATCATACATCATCAGCGTTTTATCGTTGGAATTATGATTTGGACATTCCTGAATGGTATTTCAGAGGTGTTATTGGCGATATTCCAATGACAATTATGCAAATGGGACTTGGTAAAGCGGTATACCTTCCGGATGTTACATCCGTTTATCGCAGAAGTGATGTTGGTATTTTTATGAGCAACAACGACCAAGAGCATTTTGCAAATACGCGTCTTGACTATGTAAGATTTATTACCGGATTAAGAGAGCATTACAGAAAACATTATAATGGTGCTTATGATAAGCTTTTCCGTTACAGAATAACAAAAGAAATTGCTAACTATCTTTCTGTTGCAAAAGCATACAAGAATGCAGATATGATTAACGAGCTTTTCCGTCGTTATCCTGAAGAAGCATTTGAAGCATTCCATACTTTTCTTGGCTCATATAACATTTATTCATCCTTGCAAGGTAAGTTGAGCAATAAAGATTTAAGCCATCTTTATACAACAAGACGAGGTGTATATTTCGCATTACCGGGCTTGAAGCTTTATAGCTTTTTGAGTGATATTATAATCAAATGCAAAAAGGTTAAAAAATTCCTTCTTGAATCTATTGAAAAATACAGAACATACTGGGAATACAGTAAAGTTGCAAAAGAGAAAAATCTTTGGGTATTCTCGGGCTTCAGACACAAGGGATATATGGACAATACAATGTATTTTTATGAGTACATTGTGAAAAATCATCCTGAGATTAATGCTGTTTGGTTAACAACGGATAAGAGTGTTTATGCAAAATTGACTGAAGAAGGCAAACCTGTTCAGATGATGAATAGTCAAGAGGGTATTGACATTATGAGTCGTGCTGAAATTGCCGTAACAGACCATTTCGTTATGACGGACTTTAATCCGATTTATGGATTTAATGATAAAACAAAGGTTGTTCAGTTGTGGCATGGCGTTGGCTTTAAGTCAATGGGCGACGCGAATGGTGTTAAGAATACAACCGAGCGTGGCGTTCAACACAGTAGCGACATCCTTATCGGCAAAGATGACAACATCTTCAAGCGTATTATTAAAAGGATTAAATATCGTTTCTTGGCACCATTCAGAGAGAAATTCGAAAGATATTTCTTGTTTGTATGTCCTGGTCAGGAACGACTTGATATGATTGCAGATGTATGGCATATTCCTCATGAAAATTGCTTTATGGCTGGTCATCCAAGAAATCTACCTGTTTATGAGCAAAAAAGACAAGTTGAGCCGGTAAAAATCATGTATGCGCCAACATATCGTTTCAATTTTGCTCGTGAAAAAGATATGGTGCAAGAATTCCTTGATGCAGCGCCCCAAATTCAAAAGTTAATGCAAGATATTAACGGTCAATTTTATTTGAGAATGCATCCTCATACTTGGAGGAACTATAGCGCACAGATTACTGCCGTTCTTAATAATTATGACAGAATTTCTCTTGATGATGTTAAGGATGTTTATACCGAAATAGGAACACTTTCAATAATGATTTCTGACTATTCAAGTATTGCTCTTGACTTTGCGTTGCTTGATAGACCTGTAATCTTCCATGGGCAGGATTATGATTGGTTTATTGAAAACGAGGCAGGCTTCAACCTCGACTTTCCGAGTGTTATTCCTGGTCCTATGACAGCAAATTGGGAAGAAACACTTCAGAAAGTAAAGGAATATGTTGAAAATCCTGAAAAGGATTCTGATTTGCGAGAAGAGAAAATCAAGTACTTCTTCACTAAAGAAGCAAATGGTCCTGACAATTCAGAGCGAATTGTTGAAGAAATTAAGAGACGACTTGGTATGTAAGGTGATTTTATGGAAAATATAAATATTTTAGTATTCCCTTGTGGTTCTGAAATAGGTCTTGAATTACACCGTTCACTTAAAGATATACGCTTTATAACATTGTTCGGTGGCTCAAGTATTGACGACCACGGAAAATTTGTTTACAAAAATTATATTGGCGATATTCCATTTATTAATGACCCTGATTTTGTAGACAAATTAAACGAAAAACTTGACGAAAATAATATTGATTTCATTTTCCCCGCGTTTGACAGTGTAATTGTTGCTCTTATTAAGAATCGTGAAAATCTTCACGCTAAAATTCTTACTTGTCCTGATGAAACTGTTGAAATTTGCAGAAGCAAGTCAAAAACTTATGCAAAACTTGCAGGTAGCGATTTCTTGCCACTTACATATAAGTCCCCCGATGAAATCAAGCAATACCCTGTAATTATTAAACCAACTGAATCACAGGGTGCTCAGGGCTTTATGATTCTTGAAAATGAAGAGCAGTTAAAATATGAACTTTCTATCCGTACCGACGAACAGGTGGTTTGTGAGTATCTTCCGGGCGAAGAATATACTATTGACTGTTTCACAGACAGACACGGCGTGCTTCGTTATGCAGCTTGCCGTAATCGTCATAGAATTAAAAACGGTATCAGTGTAAATTCTTCTCTTATGGAGCCGGATGCTCGTGTACGTGAAATTGCAGAAGAAATCAATAGAAAAATGGATTATCGTGGAGTTTGGTTTTTCCAACTTAAACGAAATCTCAACGGCGAATATCGTTTGCTTGAATGTGCAACAAGAGTTGCAGGCACAATGTGTGTTGAGCGTGCAGCAGGTGTGAATTTACCTCTTATGACTGTTTTTGATGCGCTTGACTATGATATTGAAATGCCTGAGGCAATTAAAGGCGTTTGTGTTGACCGTGCACTTCACAATGTTTTCAAACTTGATATTGAATATGATGAAGTTTATATGGATTTTGACGATACTGTTATTGTTCACGATAAGGTTAATCGCACAGTGTTAAGTTTCGTTTATCAGTGTGTTGAGAATAAGATTCCTGTAACACTTCTTACTCGCCACGAAACTGACATTATTGAAGATTTGAAGGTGCGCAGAATTGCTCCTGAGTTGTTTGACAACATTGTTTGTCTTCCAAGAAGCGAAAGAAAAATTGACCATGTAAACCCATCTCCAAAAGCATTGTTTGTAGATGATTCGTTTGCAGAAAGAAAGAGTATGACAGATGCTTTCGGCATTATTTCACTTGGTGTTGATGCCGTTGAAGCCCTTTTAGATGAAAGACAGTAAAGTAGGGATTAACTTGCTAAATAAAGCTAAAAAATACCAATTCCTTTTTTCAGAATTGGTAAAACGAGATTTCAAAAAGAAATATAAAGGAACAGTGCTTGGTGTTATATGGAGCTTGTTAGCACCACTTCTTAATGTTCTTGTGCTTGCACTGGTGTTTACTGCGGTGTTTAAGAGAGGTCAGGAGCATTTCATCATCTACATTTTCAGCGGTACACTTATAATGTCATTTTACACCGAGTGTACTCAAGGATGTATGCGTGCGCTTATGGCAAACGCCTCCATATTCACAAAAATCAATGTGCCGAAATACTTGTTTATGATGTCAAAAACAATTCAGGCATTCATAAATTTTGCATTGACACTTATTTTGTTCTTTGTGTTCTGTGCCTTTGACGGAATTCAGTTTGGAGCACATATGCTGACACTCATATTCCCGATTGGTTGTTTGTTAGTGTTCAACTTCGGTGTGGGTATGATTCTTGCAGCTCTTTATGTATTCTTCCGCGATGTAGAATATCTTTACAGCGTATTTTTAACATTGCTTAACTATGTTTCTGCAATATTCTATCCGGTAAGCATTATTCCTGAAAAATTCCGATGGTTATTTATGCTTAATCCCGTGTACGATTATATAAATTATTTTCGTGTAGTTGTACTTGATGGTGCGATTCCGTCGTTAGGACATCATATTTTGTGTGCTATGTATGCTTTAGTGTTCCTTGCCATAGGATGCATTGTTTATAAAAAATGCAATCATGAATTCTTGTACTATGTATAGCGAGGTGGTATTATGGCAGTTATAGAATGTAAAAATGTATCAATCCGCTATAAAACAGGCGATTTAAAGTCAATAGGGCTTAAGGATTTTGTAATCGGTAAGTTAAAAGGAAAATATAAAGTTACTGAATTCTGGGCAGATAAGAATATCACATTTAACCTTGAAAAAGGTGATATGCTTGGTATTGTAGGCACAAACGGTGCAGGTAAATCTACACTTCTTAAAGCGGTTACGGGAATTATGATTCCAACTGAAGGCGAAGTTATTGCAAAAGGAAAAATTGCTGCACTTCTTGAGCTTGCTTCTGGATTTGACCCTGATTTGACAGTCCGTGAAAACACATATCTTCGCGGAGCTCTGTTAGGATACACAAAGAAATTCATTGACGAAAAATACAACGAGATTATTGCTTTTGCAGAGCTTCAGGACTTTCAGGATTATATGTTCAAGCAACTTTCAAGTGGTATGAAAAGCCGTCTTGCTTTCTCAATTGCTTGTCTTGTTGAGCCAGACATTATTATCCTTGACGAAGTTTTAAGTGTAGGCGACGAGGGCTTCAAAGACAAGAGTGCCCACAGAATTAAACAGATTCTTGCGAATGGTGTAACAGGAGTGCTTGTTTCTCACTCAGTTCAACAAGTTCGCGACCTTTGTAATAAATGCTTGTGGCTTGACCACGGTAAACAGATAGCGTTTGGTCCTTCCTATGTTGTATGTAATGCTTATAGTGCTTACTTGTTCTCAGATAAAGACCCTAACTATCTTCCTAAAAACGAAGAAGAACTTTATGAGGCATCAAACCGTTTCCGCGTAGCGTGGCGTATAGGTGTTTTGGAAAAACAAGAAAAACGAAATCCGCCAAATGAAACGGAAATCAAACGAATGAAACGACTTCTCAGCATTGTAGATGCTATGAGTATAGAAGAAAGAACAAAAATTCAAAACGAAATCGATAAACGATGAGGTGAAAGATATGAAAGGTATTATTCTTGCAGGTGGCTCAGGTACAAGACTTTATCCTTTAACCAGAGTTACTTCTAAACAGCTTCTCCCAATTTATGATAAGCCAATGATTTACTACCCATTGTCAACACTTATGCTTGCGGGTATCAGAGATATTCTTATTATCTCAACTCCGGAAGATACTCCACGCTTTGAACAGTTGTTGGGCGATGGTCATCAGTTTGGTGTAAATCTTTCTTATGCTGTTCAACCAAGCCCAGACGGACTTGCTCAAGCATTTTTGATTGGTGAGGAATTTATTGGCGACGAGCCATGTGCTATGGTGCTTGGCGATAACATCTTCTACGGCGGTTACTTCTCAAAAGAGCTTGCAGAAGCGGTTGAAAACGCAAAAAACGGACAAGCAACTATTTTTGGTTACTATGTTCACGACCCGGAGCGTTTCGGCATTGTTGAATTTGATGATGACCTTAAAGTTCTTTCACTTGAAGAAAAACCTGCAAATCCAAAATCAAACTATTGCGTAACAGGTCTTTATTTCTATGATAAACGCGTAGTTGAAATGGCTAAAAAAGTTAAACCATCTGCTCGTGGCGAGCTTGAAATTACAGACCTTAATAAGCTTTATCTTGAGGCAGACTCACTTAAAGTCCGTATTCTTGGCCGTGGCTTTGCTTGGCTTGATACAGGCACTATGGATAGCCTTATGGAAGCAGCTTCTTTCGTTCAGACTCTTCAGAACCGTCAAGGTGTGGTAGCCTCTGCTATTGAAGAAATTGCATACCGTAAGGGCTGGATTACAAAAGAACAGTTGCTTGAATCTGCAGAGATTTATGGCAAATCCCCTTATGGCGAACATTTAAAGAAAGTTGCAGAAGGCAAACTTCGTTTCTAATATATTTTAAGAGGTGTAATTATGACTATTATTGTTACCGGTGGTGCCGGATTTATCGGTTCAAACTTTGTATTTCATATGTTGAAGAAATATCCTGATTATCGTATTGTTTGTCTTGACAAGCTTACATATGCAGGTAACCTTTCAACACTTGCTCCTGTAATGGATAACCCAAACTTTCGTTTTGTTAAAATGGATATTTGCGACCGTGAAGGTGTGTACGGACTTTTTGAAGAAGAAAAGCCGGATATCATTGTAAACTTTGCTGCAGAAAGCCACGTTGACCGTTCAATTGAAGACCCGGGCATATTCTTGCAGACAAATATTATGGGTACAGCAGTGCTTATGGATGCTTGCCGTAAGTATGGTATTACTCGTTATCATCAGGTTTCAACTGATGAGGTTTATGGGGACCTTCCACTTGACCGTCCTGACCTTTTCTTCACAGAAGAAACACCAATTCACACATCAAGCCCATATAGTAGCTCAAAAGCTGGTGCTGACCTTCTTGTTCTTGCATATCACCGTACCTTCGGCTTGCCTGTAACAATCAGCCGTTGTTCAAACAACTATGGTCCATACCATTTCCCAGAAAAACTTATTCCACTTATGATCGCTAACGCACTTGCTGACAAAGCGCTTCCAGTATACGGAAAAGGCGAAAACGTACGTGACTGGTTATACGTAGAAGATCACTGTAAAGCAATCGACCTCATCATCCACAATGGTAGAGTTGGTGAAGTTTACAACGTTGGTGGACACAACGAAAAGACAAACCTTGAAATCGTTAAGATTATCTGTAAAGAACTTGGAAAATCAGAAGATCTCATCACATATGTAGCAGACCGTAAAGGTCACGATATGCGTTATGCTATCGACCCTACAAAGATCCACAACGAACTTGGCTGGTTACCAGAAACAAAATTCGAAGATGGTATCAAGAAGACAATCAAATGGTATCTTGAAAACAAAGAATGGTGGGAAGAAATCATCTCTGGTGAATATCAGAATTACTACGATCGTATGTACTCAAATAAGTAAGAGGTTGAATTTATGAAAGTTCTCGTAACAGGTGTGGCTGGTCAGCTTGGCCACGACGTAATGAATGAATTAGCAAAAAGAGGATATGAAGGTGTTGGTAGCGATATCGCACCTTCCTACTCTGGCGCAGAAGATGGTACTGCTGTGACAACAATGCCATATGTTTCTATGGATATCACAGATGCGGCTGCAGTAAAAGCGATCATTACAGAAGTAAATCCTGATGTGGTGGTACACTGTGCAGCATGGACAGCAGTAGATCTCGCAGAAGATGAAGATAAAGTAGACAAAGTACGTGCCATCAACGCAGCTGGTACACAGAACATCGCAGATGTTTGTAAAGAGTTAGATGCGAAAATGGTATATATCAGTACAGACTACGTATTTAACGGACAGGGTGAAGAACCTTGGACAGCTGATTGTAAGGATTATGCACCACTTAACGTATACGGACAGACCAAACTCGAAGGTGAACTCGCAGTAGCGAATACTTTAGAAAAATATTTCATCGTTCGTATTGCTTGGGTATTTGGTGTAAACGGTAAGAACTTTATCAAGACTATGTTAAACGTAGGCAAGAATCGTGACAAACTCACTGTAGTTTGTGACCAGATTGGTACACCTACTTATACATTAGATTTATCAGTACTCTTGGTTGATATGATTGAAACTGATAAATATGGTTATTATCATGCAACTAATGAAGGCGGATATATCAGCTGGTATGATTTCACGGTAGAGATTTTCCGTCAGGCAGCAGCAATGGGGCGTAGCGAATACAGTACAGACAGACTTACTGTAGCACCAGTTACTACAGCAGAGTATGGCGTATCAAAAGCTGCTAGACCATTCAACAGCCGTTTGGATAAGAGCAAACTCGTAGAAGCTGGATTTACTCCACTTCCTACATGGCAGGATGCTTTAGCTCGTTATTTAGAAGAGATTGAATTCTAATTGGTAAAAATTAAATTTAGATTCAATAATATCATTTGGCGTTTGTTGTCATTCTACACTAGGTGAAACAATAAGCTTAAATAGAAATACACTTTAGAGGTATAAGATTATGGGACAGATTAAAGTTGAAAAGAATGTAGGCGGAATCGAAGGCCTTTGCGTTATAGAACCAGCAGTTCATGGTGATGCAAGAGGTTACTTCATGGAAACCTATAGTAAAAGAGATATGGAAGAAGCAGGTCTTACAATGGAATTTGTACAGGACAATCAGTCTTCTTCTGTAAAGGGTGTTCTTCGTGGTCTTCATTTCCAGAAAGAATTCCCACAGGGCAAATTAGTACGTGTTGTAAAAGGTTCTGTATTTGATGTAGCAGTTGACCTTCGTAAAGATAGCGAAACATACGGAAAATGGTATGGTGTAGAACTCACAGAAGAAAACAAGAAACAGTTCTATATTCCACAGGGCTTTGCACATGGATTTCTTGTACTTACAGATTTAGCAGAATTCTGCTATAAATGCACAGATTTCTATCATCCAGGTGATGAAGGCGGTTTGGCTTGGAATGATCCAGCAATCGGCATCGAATGGCCACAGATGGTAGGAGAATACAAAGGTAATGCTTCTGCAGAAGGCTATACATTAGAAGATGGCACACCACTTAACATGAGTGATAAAGATCAGAAGTGGGTTGGTCTTGCAGATACATTTGCATTCTAATTGTTAAATCTTGATTTAAAAATAGAAAAAGCGCTAATGCAAAGTCACGATGAGAGATTTGCACTAGCGCTTTTATTATTTGTCCTTTGATTCTTCGGATTCTTCAGAATCATTAATTAAAACATAGGCTTCCAATAAACGTTCAATTGTTTTTGCCTGTGTTTTAACACATTCTTTTAAGGCTGCATTTTCTGCCAACAGTTCTTCCCGTGTCATTTCCATAAGTCAGTCTCCTTACTATTTTACTTCTGTTATTTTCCTAACGACAAAAAAGAGTATAACATGCCCAAAATATATTGCAAGTAGTCACAGAACCTGTTGACAACCTTGGCATTGCAGAAAATGATACAAACTAGATTTTGTGTGCGTTTTGCGCTTGTAAAGAGGGTTACACCTATATTTTGTTATTGAAAAAAACGCTACAGCTTAGATTTTACAATAAAAATATCCCGCATCCTTGGTAATTCGATATTCCTTTTTTACTTGTTTTTCCACAAATAAACGGAAATCATGGTAACGCTCCAATAGGTACTGGTTCTGATTTCCATGACAGGAGAGGATATATTCGATAAGTGGTTCTGCTTGGTCGATGCAAATGGCATCGTCGTATTTGCATATCTTTATCTTGGAAAAATAGTTTTCAAGAATCTCTTCTCCATTTTCCAGACCGAATCGGTCATATAGATTCTCAGCAGCGAGGATGATTCGTTTGTCAAATTTCTGAACTAACTCCGTGATTTCTTTCATATGACTAGAACCATAGGTGCTGCATAGGAAAACTCCACTTGGTTTTAGTACACGTTTGATTTCTTTACATACCTGTTCGATATCGTCGCAGTAGAATAAGAGATGGTTTGCGATGATGAGGTCATAGGTGCGTGCTTTTGCAGGAATCTTGTGACAGTCAAAGGTTTCATAGGAGAAACGTTCATCAGAGCCCAAGTTTCTGCGGATATCTCGAATCATACCTTCTGAAATATCAGAAACGGTTATGTGAACATTCTCTGGAAGTAAGCTTAAGTTTTCTGTCCAAAGAGAACCTTCGCCACAGCCGAGTTCGAGGATTTCGATGCTATTTTTCTTCTCAATGATAGGTGCAATTCCTGTTGCATATATCCAAGGGAACCAACCTTGTTTATTTATAGAATAGTCCTTATGCAATCGAATACGTGCAGAGATATTGTTTGCATTTTCATATTGAGACTTCATACTCTTTTCCATACTAGTCAGATGAATTAGGTGAAGCATCTGGCTCCAGTCAATGGCCTGATTATTCTCTAGCGCAGAAACTGTATTGTCAATCGCATTTTCTACGAGCTGCATTTGTTCGATTCTATCTGCTACGAGTTTTTTTTGCATGGTTAGAGAATTGCGCAGGAAGTGGTAATCCATGTCGTCAATCGTCATGCCTTTGATATCATCCAGCGAAAATCCCAGATATTTCAGTAGTAGAATCTGCTGCAATTTAACAAAGTCCGAATCGGTATAGAATCTTGCGCCAGCAGGTGTCACATAGGATGGCTTTAGAATATTCTGTTTGTCATAAAATCGAATTGTTCTCACAGAGACCTGCGCCATACGCGCAAATTCTCCAGAGGAATAATAGCCTGGTAGTTTCATAATCTATATAGTCCTTTGTTTTTATGTTATTGATTTTAT
Organism: uncultured Clostridia bacterium; assembly: GCA_937897215.1. Lineage (GTDB taxonomy): Bacteria > Bacillota > Clostridia > Oscillospirales > Acutalibacteraceae > Fimenecus. Next base: position 21,658 of record CALCBQ010000046.1, read on the forward strand.
CACACATAATGAAATATGACAAAAATTTCTCGCAGATTCGCATAAAACCTATTTGATAAAATATAATACATGTGCTAAAATCAAAATAACAATGGTATTTAATATACAATTCAGGAGGATGTATTTATGGATTACAAAGCAATTTATGAACAGTGGTGTACAGACCCTTATTTTGATGAAGCTACAAAAGCAGAACTCAAAGCATTAGAAGGCGATGAAAAAGAAATTGAAGATCGTTTCTATCGTACACTTGAATTTGGTACAGCAGGACTTCGTGGGGTTATCGGTGCTGGTACTAACAGAATGAACATTTACACAGTTCGTCAGGCTACACAGGGCTTAGCAAACTACATCGTAGCTCAGGGGGGACAGGAACGTGGCGTTGTTATCGCTCATGATTCACGTCTTATGCATGATGAATTCAAAGATGCAGCAGCTCTTTGTTTAGCAGCTAACGGAATCAAGACATATGTATTCAAAGAATTACGTCCAGTTCCAATGCTTTCATTTGCAGTTCGTCAGCTGGGTACTCTTGCTGGTATCGTTATCACAGCTAGCCATAACCCAAGAGAATACAACGGATACAAAGTGTACTGGGAAGATGGCGCACAGGTAACACCACCTCATGATACAAACATCATGGATGAAGTTAAGAAAGTTACTTCTTTTGACATGGTTAAGACTATGGACAAACAGGAAGCTATCGATAAAGGACTTTATGTAGTACTTGATGATACTATTGATGAAAAATATTTTGAAACAGTTCGTAATTTATCAATTCATCCAGAAGTTATCAAAGAAATGGCAAAAGATATTAAGATCGTTTACACACCACTTCATGGTACAGGTTTACTCCCTGTTACTCGCGTGTTAAAAGATCTTGGATTTGAACAGGTTTATGTAGTAGAAGAACAGGCTACTCCAGATGGAAACTTCCCTACATGTCCTTCACCAAACCCAGAAAACATCAAAGCATTCGAACTCGCTCTTAAGCTTGCAAAAGAAGTTGATGCAGATGTTATCATGGCAACTGACCCAGATGCTGACCGTCTTGGTGTATATTGCAAAGATACAAAGACAGGCGAATATGTAGGCTTCACAGGAAATATGTCAGCTATGCTTATCGCTGAATATATCTTAGCTGAAAAAACAGCAAATGGCACAATGCCAGAAAACCCAGTATTTGTAGAATCTATCGTTTCTACAGCTATGGGTGCAGCTATCGCAAAAGCTTATGATGTTGAATACGTAG
>CALCBQ010000047.1 GCA_937897215.1 uncultured Clostridia bacterium
GATATGGGTTATCCTCCACTTGTTACTCCTCTTAGCCAGATGGTTGGTAATCAGGCAGTTACAAACGTACTTGTAGGCGAAAGATATAAGAATATCTCAAAAGAAATCAAAGCATACATCAAAGGCGAATACGGTAAGGCTCCAGGTCCTATTGACGCTGACCTTCAAAAGAAAGTTCTTGGCGACGACGCTCCTATTACATGTCGTTTTGCTGACACTCTTGAACCTGCATTTGAACAGACAAAAGCAGAACTCGGCGATGTAGCTAAATGTGATGAAGATGTTCTTTCATACATTGCGTTCCCTCAACAAGCTGAAAAGTTCTTTGAGGCAAGAGCAGAAAAAGAAAAGAATACATTCAAATATTCAATCAAAAGAGTTGATTAAGGAGGACATAAAATGACATTGTCAGAAATTTTAAGCGTTTCTGCTACTGGTTTTATTGTCGTTTTAATTGTTCTTATTCTTCTCGCAGTTATTATTGTAATGCTTTCAAAAGTAATTCGTGCAGTTGAAGGCGGTGCCAAAAAGACAACAACTTCTAATGATATTAACGCAGAGGTACCTGTTCAAATCAATGTTGATTCCCCTGCTCCCGTTGTTGCTCCAGCACCTACACCTGTTCAGTATTCAAATGGTGTTACACTTTATAAGACAGATTACAAAACTGCAGCATCAATTATGGCTATTGTAAGTCATGAATCAGGTATTCCACTTGAAAGACTCAACTTTAGTTCAATTAAACTTGATGACTCTCTTGAACTTTATAAAACTGACTATAAAACAGCAGCATCAATTATGGCTATTGTAAGCCACCAGACAGGTATTCCACTTGAAAGACTTGTATTTAAGTCAATCAAGCTTTGCGACACACCTGACCTTTATAAAACTGATGAAGAAACAGCAGTTAAGGTTATGGCAATCACAAGCAAAGAATCAGGAATTCCACTTGACAGACTTGTTTTTAAATCAATTAAACTTATTGAAAAATAAAGGAGATTATTAAAATGAAATATGTTGTTACATTAAACGGAAATGATTACGAAGTTGAAGTAAATGAACTTAATGAAGCAGTTGTTACTGCAGTTGTTCCATCAGCTGCTCCTGTTGTAGTTGCAGCTCCTGTAGCACAGGTTGCAGCACCAGCGCCTGCAGCTGCTCCTGTTGTTGAGGCTGCTCCTGCTCCTGCAGCAGCACCTGCACCTGTTGCAGTTGGCGACGGCACAAAAGTTACTGCTCCAATGCCAGGTACAGTTCTTTCAGTTAACGCATCAGTTGGTCAGTCAGTAAACGAAGGTGATGTTCTTTTCATTCTTGAAGCTATGAAAATGGAAAACGAAATCGTTGCTCCTTGTGCAGGTACTGTTAAGCAGGTTATTGCTACTAAAGGTGCATCAGTTGCTACCGACGAAGTTCTTGCAGTTCTCGGCTAAACAGAGGTGCAGATATGCAAATAGTTAACGCTCTTGTAGAGCTTTTTAATCAATCAAACTTTGTTAACTTACCTTGGCAAAACTGGGTTATGATTGGTATTTCTTTCTTCTTTCTCTATCTTGCGATAGTTAAGAAATTTGAACCATTACTCTTAATCCCAATTGCTTTTGGTATGCTTCTTGTTAACATATATCCCGAAATTATGGCTGACCCTACTAATATGTCATTTATCGGCGATAACAATCCTTTTGAGGACCCTAATGCTCATTGGTATGATACAGGTGTATTACGCCTTATTTACGCAGGTGTTAAGTCAAGTATTTTCCCTTGTCTTATCTTTATGGGCGTTGGTGCTATGACTGACTTTGGTCCACTTCTTGCAAATCCATCAAGCCTTCTTCTTGGTGCAGCGGCACAGTTAGGTATTTATGTCGCTTTTACTGTTGCAATGCTTTCAGGCGAATTTTCACCACAAGAAGCAGCATCTATTGCTATTATTGGTGGTGCTGATGGTCCTACAGCAATTTTCCTTACAGGTAAACTTGCTCCACATATGTTGGGTTCAATAGCAGTTGCAGCGTATTCATATATGGCGCTTATTCCACTTATTCAGCCACCTATTATGAAGTTGCTTACAACTAAAAAGGAAAGAGAAATTAAAATGAATCAGCTTCGCACAGTTAGTAAAGCTGAAAAGATTATCTTCCCTATTGTTGTTACTGTTATCTGTGTTCTTATTCTCCCATCAGTTGCTCCACTTCTCGGTTTCCTTATGCTTGGTAACCTTTTCAAAGAAAGCGGACTTACTGACAGACTTTCAGACACAGCACAAAACTCACTTTGCAATATTGTTACAATCCTTCTTGGTACAACAGTTGGTGCAACAGCAGAAGGTTCAGCATTCCTTAACAAGAAAACACTTCTTGTTGTTGGTATTGGATTACTCGCGTTTGCATTCTCAACTGCAGGTGGTGTAATCTTTGCAAAGCTTATGAATATTGCAACCAAAGGCAAGGTTAATCCACTTATCGGTTCAGCAGGTGTTTCGGCTGTTCCTATGGCAGCTCGTGTTTCACAAACTGAGGGTAGAAAATACAATCCTTCAAACTTCCTTTTGATGCACGCTATGGGCCCAAACGTTGCAGGTGTTATTGGTTCAGCAGTTGCAGCAGGATTTTTACTTTCACAATTTGGTTCTTAATTCCAAACACAAACACATATAACAAATGCCGTGGTCAAATCGACTACGGCATTTTTAATTCAACTTTTTTGTTCATTACTATTTCTTCAGGCGTTACAATACTGTCGTAAACAAAAACTTCAACTCCGTTTTCGTGTGCCTTTTTCAGTTCAGTTGCAAATTCAGGATGTGTGTCAGAATTCGGCTCAAAATGTTTAACATCTTGCATTTGAACAAGGAACACCACGCACGCTCTGTAGCCGTTTTTAACGGCATTTTGAAGTTCTTTAAGGTGTTTTATTCCCCTTTCGGTTGGTGCATCAGGAAAACGCACCACACCGCCTTCTTCAAGGGTTACGCCTTTAACCTCAACAAATATTTTATCGGTTTTAGTTTTAACATAAATATCAAATCGAGAATTACCATATTTGTATTCTTGTTTAACAAAAGTTATATCATCAAAAATCTTGTTTAACGACTCAACTACTACATAATTGGGGATTTGGCTATCCATATTGATTAGTCTATCGTTCTTTTCTACAGTAATAAGGTCAAATTGAGTTTTTCGGTTTGGATTAGAACTTTTCTCAAGATAAACTGTAGCACCTTTTACGAGCAATTCTCGGCATCTGCCTGTGTTTTTCACATGGCAGACTTCTTCTTTGCCGTCAATTTCGCAAATTGCAATAAATCGGTTTGGTCGTTCAAAGAATGTTCCTTTATAAATATTACTATATTTCATATTACTCCAAAAAAATAACGGCGATAGTTACCTACCGCCGTCCAATATTTTATTAAATGATTATTTTGTTGCTTTTCTTGCTTCAATTTCAGCAACCATTTCTGCCTGACGTTTTTCTGTAATTGTATAGAAGAACATTGGCACTGCGCAAGCAAACATACTGATAACACCTGAAAGAACAAGCATATTCCAAAGTGTCTGTGCACCTTCAGCTGAAATGTAACCTGTTTCAGCATTGATACCTGCTGCTGCGAAAGAAATAACACCGATGAAAGCACCAACTGCCATACCAATCTTGTTAATAAGTGTCTGCATAGCGAAGCAGATACCTTCGCCACGTTCACCTGTTTTCCATTCAAGGTAGTCAACAGTATCGCCAATCATAGCATAAGTGATTATGTTATTAACACCCTGTGGAATACCAAGAAGAATAAGACCGATTGCTGCAACAACAAGTTTCCATGTAGCATCGTAACCAACGAAGTACATAACACCCATTACAACGCCACCGAAGAGATGAACAATAATGTAAGCCCATTTCTTTGTGAACTTCTTTGACATCCAAGGAACAAGAAGTGATGCTACAAGACCACCAGGAACAACAAGAAGCGTAATCAAACTATACATACCTTCGTTCTGAAGAACGTATTTTGCAAAGTAGAGACCACCTGTGTATGTATAAACCATTCTTGCGCCACCAAGAATACCTGAAAGAACAATAAGAAGAAGTTCTTTGTTCTTGAAGAGGAGTTTCATATTGTGGCCAAAACTTGGTGGGTTATCATCTGCTGTGAATCGTTCTTTAGTGTTCTTGAAGCCATAGAAGAACATTGGGATTGCTGCAACAACAAGAACAACCGCTGCAATAAAGTAAACCCATTTAAGAGTATCAGCATTTGCAACTTCTTGACCTTTGATAACTGTGTTGATAAATGTGTTTGCTGCTTCTTCAACAGTAAGGCCTTGTTTTTCAACAAGATTAGCAATTTCTGCTGCTTTATCAACTTTAATCTGAGCAAGCATTTCTTCTGTGTACTTGAATTTTGCAGTGATACCGTTTGTAATAATTGGAATAAACACAGTAACAATACCTGCACCGAGTGTGCAAAGAAGACGAGTAACTGTAAGGAGGTTACCACGTACAACTGTATCATTGGTCATGCAAGTTGAAAGTCCCCAATAAGGAACGTCAGCAACTGTATAAACAACTGACCAAATAATGTAAATAATTGCAATAATAATGAATGTAGATGTTGCTTTAGCCTGGAATACAGGTAAGAAACATGCAATAGTCATAATTGCAATTGGAATAGCCATCCATTTAAGATAAGGACGACATTTACCCCATTTTGTTCTTGTCTTGTCA
>CALCBQ010000048.1 GCA_937897215.1 uncultured Clostridia bacterium
AAATAATCATATTTGAGAGAAGCGGGCATGTTTCTTATGCAAACTGTGGACTCCCTTACTATATCGGAGGAGAAATCTCTGACAAAGAAGATTTGTTTTTACAGACTCCCGAAGGATTTTGGTCGAGATTTAAAATTGATGTAAGAACTCTCCATGAGGTAACTAAAATAAACCGTGAAAGAAAAACTGTTACGGTTTTGGATAAAATGAGCGGAAAAGTGTTTGAAGAAAGCTATGACAAACTCATTTTATCTCCCGGTGCAAAGCCTGTTATGCCTGATTTTTGCATTGGTGATTGCAGTAACATTTTCACACTGCGCACAGTAGAAGATACGCTTAAAATTCGTGAGTTTACAGACAACTATCCAATTAAGACGGCAGTTATCATCGGCGGTGGTTTTATAGGACTTGAGATGGCGGAAAATCTTAAAAACCGCGGCATAGATGTTACTGTCATTCAAAAAGGCGACCACCTTTTAAACACAGTAGATAGTGACATTGCATCATTTATTCACACAAATTTAAGGACAAAGGGCATCAATATTCTTTTAAATGCCAATGTAAAAAGTATTGAGAAGAACATTGTCATTACCGATTGTAAAGAGATACCTGCTGATATGGTCATTGTATCTGTTGGTGTTTCGCCTGAAAACACGCTTGCAAAGGATGCGGGACTCGCATTGGGCGTAAAGGGGGCAATTGCAGTTTCTGACAATATGCAAACCTCGGACGAGGACATTTATGCAGTTGGTGATGCGGTAGAGGTGGAAAACTTTATTTCAAAGGATAAGGCAGTTATAACATTAGCAGGCCCTGCCAATAAGCAGGGGCGAATTGCGGCAGACAATATTTGCGGAATTAACAGCACTTATAAAGGCACGCAAGGTGCATCGGTTATTAAGCTATTTGATATGACAGTTGCATCAACAGGAATGACTGAAACTCAGCTTAAATTAAGCAATATCGCTTACGAAAAAGTTATTCTTTCGCCCCTTTCTCACGCAGGATACTATCCTGGTGCTACCGTTATGACATTAAAGGTTATATTTGAAAAGGAAACCTATAAAATCCTCGGCGCACAAGCGGTAGGTTATGAGGGTGTTGAAAAAAGAATTGATGTAATTGCTACGGCAATTTTTGCAGGACTTACAGCGGACAAGCTAAAAGACCTTGAGCTTTCCTATGCACCGCCATATTCTTCGGCAAAAGACCCTGTGAATATGGCAGGCTTTATCATTGAAAATATGAAAAATGGTATTGTAGGGCAGTTCTATTATGAGGATATTCCTCTTCTTCAAAAAAGAGACGATGTCACGCTTTTAGATACAAGAACCGTCTACGAATATATGCGCGGTCATGCAGAGGGCTTTATCAATATCCCCGTTGATGAATTGCGCGAAAGACTTGCAGAACTCGATAAATCAAAGCCTGTATATGTGATGTGCCAGAGCGGTTTAAGGAGCTATCTTGCGACAAGAATACTTATGCAAAACGGTTTTGATGCCTACAATTTTGCAGGCGGATACAGACTTTATGGCACGATGTACTATGATGAGGTTGTATCAAAAAATGCATATGACTGCGGAATGGAGAAATAAAATGTTAAATAAATTATTAAAAAGTGTATTAGACCAAGACCTTGCCCCTGTCGTTGTTTGCGATATAGATGATATCATTGTATATATGAATCCATCTGCGATTACTCGGTATCACAAGAATTTGACGGGCAATAGCATTAAAGACTGCCATCCGCCAAAGGCTAATGAAATGATTGACAAGGTGGTTGCGTGGTTTCGCGAAAGCAAGGATAATAACATCATATACACCTATCGCAATGACGAGGAAAACAAGGATGTATATATGGTTGCTCTTCGTGATGACGACGGGACACTCATCGGCTATTACGAAAAGCACGAGTATAGAAATAAAGAAACAGTAGGGCTTTATCAGCCAAGAAAATAAATTTAAAAAGGAGACAAAACACTATGAAAATTGCAGTAACTTATGAAAACGGAGAAATCTTTGGACATTTTGGACACACAAAACAGTTTAAGGTATATGAGACCGAAAACGGTAAAATACTTTCATCAAAAGTAGTAGATACAAACGGAAGCGGACATGGAGCACTTGCCGGTATGCTCTCTGCACTCAATATTGATGTGCTTATTTGCGGTGGTATTGGCGGAGGTGCACAGATGGCACTTAGCAACGCGGGAATTAAGTTGTTCGGCGGTGTTCAGGGCAATGTAGACAAAGCGGTTGAGGCATTTTTAGAAAATGCACTCGAATATGATCCTGAAGCTAAATGCGACCACCACGACCACGAACACGGTGAAGGTCATACCTGCGGTGAACACGGCTGTGGCGGAAACTGTCACGGACATAATTAAATCTTTTATAAGGTAAAATCTATGAACACATTTGAAAAGATATATGAGGTCGTGAAAAGCATTCCCGAAGGTAAGGTTGCGACCTACGGTCAGGTGGCACTTTTAGCGGGCAATCCTCGCTGGGCAAGAGTTGTAGGGTATGCTTTGCATGTAAACCCTTATCCGGGGATTATTCCCTGTCACAGAGTGGTGAATCGTGAAGGCGGGGTTGCCCCTGGTTTTGCATTCGGCGGTGAGGGTATTCAAAGACAGTTGCTTGAATCAGAAGGCATCGTTTTTGAGCCGAACGGCAGGATAGATTTGGAGAAATATAGTATATAACATAAGAAAATTTACAGGTGTATTCAATATGAACAAAATAGCATTTATAAAATATATATCAGCACTTTTGCTGTTTGGACTAAACGGCATAGTTGCAAGTCATATAGCAATGAGCAGTTATGAGATAGTTTTTATGAGAACACTCATAGGCAGTATTCTTTTGATTATCTTATTTATGCTTGGAAAAGGGAAATTTCATATCAGGGAAAGTAAAAAGGATTTCCTCTTTGTAGTATTTTCAGGTATTGCAATGGGAACAAGCTGGATGTTTTTGTATGAAGCATATCAGCAGATTGGTGTCAGTCTTGCATCTTTGCTTTATTATTGCGGACCGGTTATAGTAATGATTTGCTCTCCGGTTATATTTAAAGAAAAATTAACTGCACCAAAAATAATTGGCTTTTTGACTGTGCTTGTCGGCATTTTTCTTGTAAATGGAAACACTGCAGATAATAACACAAATGTCTGGGGTTTGTTTTGTGGTATTATGTCGGCAATTACATATTTCTTTATGGTAACGTTGAATAAAAAGTCCAAGAAAATTGTTGGTATGGAAAACTCGGTAATTCAGCTTATAGTCAGTTTTATAACAGTAGCAATATTTTTAAGCATGAAGCAAGGATTACATATAACAATCCCGGCTGATGCGTGGGCTTGGATTTTGATTTTAGGTGTTGTAAACACAGGAATTGGATGTTACTTGTATTTTTCGCCATTATCTAAATTGCCTGTACAGACGGTCGCTGTTTGTGGCTACCTTGAGGCACTATCTGCAGTAGTATTTGCAGCACTTTTGCTTGGCGAAAAAATGACCTTTATCCAAGTTGTCGGTGCAATATGCATAATCGGTGGTGCAATGATAGGAGAATTGGTGAAACCCAAAAGCGAGGCGAAAAATGATGATAGATAAATTTGCAGAAATGATAAAAGAGTGCAACAGCATTGTTT
>CALCBQ010000049.1 GCA_937897215.1 uncultured Clostridia bacterium
TTCCCGGCTGCCGTCTTCTGGCAGCTCATGTACTGCGGACCCTTCATCCGTTTTCTGTTCCGCAAACTGTTTCCGGAGAAATAAGAAAAGATATCCACAAAGGGAACCGTTTTTCCCCTCTCTGTCCACAATTTCTGTGGACAGACGGTGCAAAATGGTTCACCTTCTGTGGATATCTTTTTGTTTTTTCCCGGATTACTCCTGCGGTACCGGATTGGATACGCTGACTACATGATCATACCAGGTTCCTTTTTTACCAATGATCGCAACATTGAAATCCTCGTCCAGTTTTTCTACCGGGATATCAAAGCCGTACACTTCATCTGTGGTTCCGTCAGAATACGTTACCTCATCTGTGGTCGGCTCGATCAGCTCTGCGCCGTCTGCCTGTGCTTCTTCTTTTGTTCCCACAAAGACATTGACAATGTTTTTGGATACCAGGCTGACGTGGATGGTCATTTTTCCGTCTTTTACCGTCAGGACACCCTTTCCTTCTTTTGCTTCATTGACATGGAACATATTGCTGTCTGTATTGAAGTCTGCCGTATACGTACCGTCTTCCAGCTCTGATGCGCTGCTTTCGCCTACAGTCTCCTCTGCCGATGCGCTTTCTGCCGAAACATCTGATGTGGATGTACTGCTCTCTGTCTTAGATGCATCCTGTACAGAAGTGGAAGATACGTCCGCTGCGGAAGACGCAGATGCTGCATCCTTTCCGCCACATGCGCCGAGCATGGATACAGTCAGTGCTGCTCCAAGAAAAAGAACTGCCAATTTTTTTCTCATAATAAATTTCCTCCTTAAATTAATTATTTTTTATAAAAATCACTTAAAATTTCAATGGAACGCGCGGCGAGAGCCTCATTCTTTGCCTTTTTGCCGCCCTTTACTCGTTTTTCAAGAGGTGGAACGATGCCAAAATTCGCATTCATAGGCTGAAAAGAGCCAACGCCCCCGTTTGCTACGTAGTATCCCATTGCACCAATAACGGTTTCTCTTGGGAAAATTACTCTGTCTTCGCCCAAAGCTGCTTTGGCCGCATTTATACCAGCCACAATTCCGGAAGCTGCTGACTCAACATATCCCTCAACACCTGTCATCTGCCCCGCAAAAAACAGAGTGGGTTCTCTTTTTACCGAGTAGTCAGCGTCAAGTAATCCCGGAGAATTCAAGTACGTATTCCTGTGCATTACGCCGTATCTCACAAATTCTGCATTTTCAAGTCCGGGAATCATGGAGAAAACGCGTTTCTGTTCGCCAAACGCAAGATGAGTCTGAAATCCGACAATATTATACAGCGTTCCTTCAGAATTATCCTGTCTTAACTGGACAATAGCATATGCATCTTTTCCGGTAGAAGGGAGAGGAAGGCCAACAGGCTTCAACGGACCAAATAAAAGAGTCTCGTATCCGCGTTTTGCCATAACTTCTACAGGCATACATCCCTCAAATACAGTGAGATCTTTTTGACTTTCACGGTCAAAATCCTTGAGTTCTGCCTCACGTGCACTTATCAGCGCCTGATAAAAAGCATCATACTGCTCTTTGGTCATCGGACAATTGATATACGACGCCTCTCCTTTTCCGTATCTTGAAGCAAAAAAAGCAACGTCCATATTTATGCTCGAAAACTCAACTATAGGGGCGGCAGCATCAAAGAAATGAAGCTTGGTTGCCCCTATACGCTTGCTGATATTTTCGGAAAGTGCATCCGACGTCAAAGGGCCGGAAGCGACAACCGTAATTTCGCCTTCCGGAATCTCTGTGACTTCCCCTTCGATAACTTCGATATTCGGATGGTTTTTGATCTTTTCTGTGATATACGAAGAAAACTCTTCTCTGTCAACGGCAAGTGCGCTGCCGGCAGGTACCTCTGTAGCGTAAGCCGCCTCTATAACAAGAGAGCCAAGAAGCTTCATTTCTTCTTTCAAAAGTCCAACCGCATTAGAAGTAACGTTTGAACGCAAGGAATTGGAACAAACCAATTCTGCAAAATTTTTATTGTGGTGCGCAGGCGAAAACTTTTGCGGCTTCATCTCAAAAAGACGAACATTTACACCAAGGTTTGCAGCAGCAAAGGCTGCTTCGCATCCGGCAAGCCCCGCACCGATTACATTAATTACTGCCAATTAAATCTCCTCTGTCTGAACAAGCGCAGGTGCTTCTGCCTTGTATCCGCAATCCTTTTCGTGGCAGACATACAAGTCCTTGCCTTTTTTACGGAAAAGCATTTTTCCGCAATCCGGACATTTTTCATTGGTAGGCATATCCCATACAGAGAAATTGCATTCGGGATAACGCTCGCAACTATAGAATACAGTCTTGCTCTTACCCATTTTGGAAACAACCTTTGCTCCGCACTCGGGGCACGCCACGCCTATATCCTTCACACGCTGCTTGGTGAACTTACATTTAGGATAATTTGCACATGCGTAAAAGCTGCCGTAACGGCCGGTTCTAAGAATCATATCTCCGCCGCACTGCTCGCACTTAAAGTCGGCAATTACCTGTTTTTTCTCTTTTTGTTCCTCGTTTTCGGGCTTATCAAGAGACTTTGTATTCTTACAGGTGGGATAGTTAGGACAAGCGGCAAAGCGACCGAAACGTCCGTTCTTTATAACCATCTTGCTTCCGCACTTTTCACAGATAATATCTGTCTCTTCGGCGGGAATTTCTATACTTTCCTTAGAAAGATTCTCATCTGCCGCCTCAAGAGCTTTTGCAAAACCAACGTAGAATTCGCCAAGAACGCCTTCCATAGTGCTTTCGCCATTCTCAATACCGTCAAGTTTTGCTTCCATCTGCGCGGTAAATGCGTAGTCAACTATATCGGGGAAATTCTCGACCATAAGCTTAGTTGTAACTTCTCCGAGCGTAGTAGGAACAAGAGTTTTTCCTTCGCGAGTAACGTAATTACGAGCCACTATCGTAGTAATTATAGGAGTATAGGTACTCGGACGGCCAATTCCTTTTTCCTCAAGGAATTTAATAAGCGATGCCTCTGTAAATCTTGGAGGTGCTTCTGTGAAATGCTGAAGCGGCTCATAGTTCTCGCATACGAGAGTGTCATTCTCGTGAATTACAGGAATTTTTACATTTCTTATGTTATCGCTGTTTTCGTTCTTGGGAGCTTCATCCAAAGATTCTTCATAAACAGCCATATATCCCTGAAACTTAACAGTGTAACCGCTTGTACGGAAAGTGTAACCGGCAGCATCAAAGTCAATTGTTTCGGTATCGAACACTGCCGAAGCCATCTGGCTGGCAACAAATCTGTCCCAAATAAGTTTATATAACTTGTACTGATCAGGTGTAAGATATTTGCGAATGTTAGCAGGCTCAAGTCTTACGTTAGAGGGACGAATAGCTTCGTGCGCATCCTGGGCATTTGACTTTGTTTTATACACTCTCGGGCGGGTAGGACAGTAGCTTTCGCCGTACTTTTCCGCTATAAGTTCGAGAGCTGCACTCTGTGCATCTGCGGATATGCGGAGCGAGTCGGTACGCATATAGGTAATGAGACCCTGAACGCCGCCGTTTTCGCTTCCAAGATTAACGCCTTCATACAGTTCCTGAGCAACGCGCATAATTCTCTGCGACTGGAATCCGAGCTTGCGCGAAGCCTCCTGCTGCATTGTAGAAGTAGTGAAAGGCGGTGTAGGCTGTTTGGATTTAGCAGCCTTCTTAACGCTGGTGCAAATGAATTTTGCTCCGTTGATGTTTGCGAGAACAGCATCAACAGCCTCTTTAGAGCCAAGTTTAATTTTGCTCTTGCCTTTTCCTACAAGCCTTGCCTTAACAGACTTATTGTCATTAGTAGCAAGAAGCGTGTCAATTGTCCAGTACTCTTCAGGAACAAATGCGCGGATCTCGGCCTCTCTATCTACAATTATACGCGCAGCAACAGACTGAACTCTTCCTCCGGAAAGACCGCTCTTGACGCTTTTCCAAAGGAACGGACTGATCTTATAGCCAACAATTCTGTCAAGAATTCTGCGTGCCTGCTGAGAATTAACGAGTTCTACGTCAATTCCTCTGGGGTGCTTAATGGCATCCTTTATAGCAGTTTTGGTAATCTCGTTAAAAGCAACTCTATAACACTTCTCCTCAGGGATTCCAAGGGCTGCCGCAAGATGCCATGAAATAGCTTCTCCCTCACGGTCAGGGTCGGCTGCGAGAATAACTGCTTCCGACTTGTCAGCAAGTTCTTTTAACTCTTTTACAAGTTTTTCTTTGCCTTTGATAACCATATATTTAGGAGCAAAATCGTTCTTCACATCAACGCTTAACTTAGCCGCAGGCAAGTCGCGCACATGACCTTTTGAAGAAACTACTTTATAGTCGCTACCAAGGTATTTTTGAATGCTTTTTGCCTTTGATGGAGATTCGACAATAACAAGTTTTGACATATATCATCATCCTAAAATCGTAGATTTTTGTTTTAATTTATTTTATATCGTCTGCCACTTAATTGTGTAACAAGACCATAAATTTCAAGTTCTGTAATTGCAGATAAAATTTTATCTGTTGTAAGATTACACGCTGATGTGATTTCATCAACATGAACAGGCTCTGCACCTAAGAATTCATACACCTTTAATGCATTAGCAGTAAGGTATGACGGCGCCGGCTTTTTAACAATGGGTTTAGACTTTTCAACTATCTTTTCAGTTGAGTTTTCTGTGTTTTTCTGCCCATGCCCAGAGTATTTTTGCATTCGTTTTACAATTTCATCATCAGGAAACCTTTCTATGTTACCCAATTTATCATAAAACTTGTAACAATATTCCTCCAAAATATCATTAGGAGAAAATACCGCTTTCGCACCATTTCGTATAAGGTCGTTTGTCCCTAAAAATGATGAGCGGGCTAAATCGCCGGGAATTGCGAAAACATCTCTGCCTTGTTCCCCTGCTAATCTTGCGGTAATAAGCGAGCCGCTACGCTCCCCTGCCTCAACAATAATCGTACCAAGAGAAAGTCCTGAGATAATACGGTTACGAAGAGGAAATGTTGTGCGACTTGCAGGTGTAAATGGTGGAAATTCTGTAACAAGTGCACCATTTTTTGCAACCTGTCTGCGAAGGTCTTCGTTATCCATAAGATATTTTGTACCAAGACCGCAACCAAGCACACAAATAGTTTTACCATTTTCGTCAAGAGCACCTCTATGTGCGGCACTATCAATACCTAAAGCACCGCCTGAAACGATTGTGAATCCCACACTTGCCATTGCTGACGATAATGCGCGTGATACTGTTACTCCATAGTCAGATGCTTGTCTTGCACCAACTAACGAAATCGATAATTCATTTGTAAGTACAGTTTCATCGCCATCCACAAACAACACAAGAGGTAAGTCTTGTAGATTGAGCAAATTCTGCGGATAATATTCACTTGATGGAGTTACGACTTTCCAACCATTTTGTTTTGAAACTCTTAAAATCTCCTCCGCTTTTTCGATGGGGAAGCTTTTAAGTTTTTCAATTCGTTTTTTAGTCAATACATTCAACTCGAAAAGTTCGTTAAATGTTGTGCCGTAAATCTCATAAGGATTCCACTCATAATGAGAAACCAAGTCAAGACAAGATGCACCTGCACCTAATCCACAGGACAACCAAATCCAATATAAATCGTAGTTCATTTTACCAATTCCCACATTGTTATTGATGCGGCAGCGGCGGCATTAAGAGACTCTGCTCTGCCCTGCATTTTTATTGTGATTTTCTTATCGCACACACCAATAATTTCTTTTGATACACCATTGCCCTCGTTACCGATAACACAAAGCGCACCCATTGAGAAGTCCGTTTTTGTAATATCATCAGCATCACGGTCAGGCACAGTTGCAAAACTTTGGATACCAACCTTTTTGCAAAGGTCAATTTGTTCTTCAAGATTTTTACACACCTTTACAGGCAAGCGGAATAATGCACCCATTGATGCGCGAAGTGCTTTCGGATTGTAAATATCACAACCGCCACAAATAACCATACCGTCAATACCGAATGCTTCGGCAGTACGGGAAATTGCGCCTAAATTGTCAGGATTCTGAATAGTATCAAGAGCAATATATTTTTTGCCACCTTCATAGTCAAAATCATTTGAACGCATTTTCACAGCACACACGACACCCTGTGGAGTTACGGTATCACTAATGCTTTTAAGCACATCTTCACTTACAAAAAAGAAATCACTACAAACGCTTTTAAGTTCATTTATACTGTCAGCGTATTTTTCAGCACAAGTTTCAGTGCAGAAAACAGACACAATTTCGCATCCGCTTTTTACTGCATCACAACAAAGGCGGACACCTTCAAGAACGAAAAGTCCACTGTTTTTACGGTCTTTAGAAGATGTTAAAAGACCTTTGATTTCTTTAATTTTCGGGTTATTTTTAGCAGTTATAACAAAATCTTTCATAATTCAAAAAACGGAAAAACCACGCGCGAGGGGTTTTCTCGGCGTGGTTAAGTTATATTACTTCAATGCTTCTTTAGCTTTTTCTGTAAGAGCTGTGAATGCTGCAGGGTCTGCAATAGCAATTTCTGAAAGCATTTTTCTGTTAAGGTCAATACCAGCTTTTTTAAGACCGTTGATGAATGTTGAGTAGTTCATACCATTCATTTTGCAAGCAGCTGAAATTCTTGTAATCCAGAGCTTTCTGAAATCACGTTTCTTCTGCTTTCTGCCGATATATGCATAGTTACCGCTCTTCATAACTGCCTGTTTTGCAGTTCTGAAAAGTTTGCTCTTTGAGCCATAGTAGCCCTTAGCGAGCTTTAATACTTTATTTCTTCTTTTGCGAGTCATCATCGCACCTTTAACACGTGCCATTTCTCTTTACCTCCGATAGATTAGATACGTTTATGTGTTTTCACACTATTATTGTGTTTCCCATACCTGTTTATTACGAAGTAACAAGGTTCTGGGGTACCCATAGAAATCTTTGATTTCGTTATGGGTCGGGTTCTTATTGTCGCAAGACAACAAGGTTCCGGGGCACCCGTCCGCATTTTCAATGCGTTGACGGGTCGGGTTCTTATTTATAAGGAATAAGACGCTTAATCTGTGCTGTATTTGTCTTATCAGCAACAGCGTTCTTGCGAAGTCCTCTTTTTCTCTTTGTGCTCTTCTTTGTTAAGATGTGAGACTTGTTAGCGTGTGCTCTGATTGGCTTGCCGTTCTTTGAAAGCTTAAATCTTTTTTTAGCTCCGCTATGTGTTTTAATCTTTGGCATAATAATATCCTCCTAATATAATTTACTACCTTAATTATTTCGCATTCTTTGGCGACAAGAACATAAGCATTTGACGACCTTCAAGTTTTGCAGGTTTGTCAACATTGCTTACTTCTTCAACAGCAACTGCAAAACGTTCCATAATACCGTTACCTAAATGAGCGTGAGCCATTTCACGACCTCTGAAACGGATTGAAACCTTAACTTTGTTGCCTGCCTTTAAGAACTTAAGGGCATGATTTACCTTTGTATCAAAGTCATGAGTATCAATGTTTACAGAAAGACGAATTTCTTTTGTTTCAATAACTTTCTGATTTTTCTTTGCTTCTTTTTCTTTCTTTGCCTTATCAAAACGATACTTGCCATAGTCCATAATTTTACAAACCGGTGGCTGAGCGTTAGGGGCAATTTTTACAAGGTCAAGACTGCGTTTTTCTGCTTCTTTAAAAGCATCTTTAGCAGACATAATTCCAAGTTGTTCACCACTATCTGTGATAACTCTGACCTCTTTGTCGCGGATTTCTTCATTGATTTGCAATTCTTTGGTACTGATAAATAAACACCTCTTTAACGAAATTAAAAATGCGGACAGAAATTCTGCCCGCACCATTACAAATCAAACTTTTTAGTAAAGTATTGACCGGTCAACTCTAAGCCGACGGGTGAGAACAAAAAACTGTTCTGCTTTATTTTGCTTTGTTATTATAACACAAATTTCACTGTTGTCAACAGTTTTTTGAATTATTTTATAGAAATTGCTCTGCTGAAACCAATGCCTCTGCTGAAATTTTTGTTCCCAAACAAAATCCATCGCAAAAAGATTGCTCACTTATTAAAAGACCATAATCACTGACACAATCGTAGTATTTTTCTAAAATCTCTTTTTGTTCATCGTTAAGTTTTGATTTTAGATTTTTGTAGTTATCCGACATCAGTTTTTCCATTTTGGCAATTTCAATATTATTCATTCCCAAACGCGATACAGGGTCCAAGTTTCCACTCCAAAGCTCAGAAATAGTTTTTGTCATAATATCATCTCCAAATAAGCAATTTATAATATTATAACACCGTTCGATACTAAAATCAATAGTATCATTTGATATTATGATATTATTTTTTAGGAGATGATTTTATGAAAGTTGCTGAAAGAATTCGAAGCCTTAGAGAAGATAGGGATTTGTCTCAAACAGTTATTGCTGAATTTTTAAACACATCACAAACTGTATATGGCAGATATGAAAGAAATGAAAGAAGTCTGCCAATAGAAATGTTGTATGAGTTGTGTAAGTTCTATAATGTTTCAGCAGATTATATCTTGGGCTTAACAGATAATCCAAAAGTGAACAGATGAAATGTTGGGGACGCACCACAGCGTCCCATTTTTATTTGACAAATTTGAGTTTGTCGAATTCAATTCGTAATGCGTAATTCGGAATTCGTAATCCCCCCCTCAGTCGCTTCGCGACAGCTCCCCCTCAAGGGGGGAGCCCAATTTTTGCCTTCCCCCTACGAGGGGAAGGTGGCAAAACGAAGTTTTGACGGAAGGGGGGCAAAGAGTTCGACAAACTATAATTTGTGCGGAAAAATATGATTAGCTTTGCAAAAAAAGACGGTCAAAAAATTGACCGTCTTTTTCTGTTATTCTTCTCTTTTCTTAATCACTACGCCCGTTGCAATTATTGTTCCTGCAAGGACTGCTACTGCAGTTGCAACTGTTGAAATACTACGGTTTGTTTTTGGAATATCGCCCTCAACATTTTCTGTGTTATTTTCGCTATCATTACTTGTTGTTGATTCGGTTGTATTCTCTGTTGTTGATTCAGTTGTATCATCTTCAGGTGCAGTTGTGCTTTCAGTTGGTTCTTCATCAGGTACAACATCGGCAACCTGTGAAAGATAACCGAATCGTGTCATCTGTGCATCTGTCATTGGTGTAAAGCAGAACACAGATGTTGTGTATGTAAGCTGAGTATTAAGAAGCGAATATGTAATCTGCACTTCAAAAGGTATATTCGCATTTTCAAAATCGTTATTTGTTGCTTTGAATTTATACACTTTTCCTTTTGAAATTGTAAGACCTTGAGCATACTCAAAATCTATATCTGCACCAACAGCCTCAATTGACCAGATTACCACATCTGCTTCAACCGACATATTTTTAACTACAAGTGCTGTGTCTTTTGTTGAATGATAGCCCGAACTTGTATTATCAAATCGTGCATAAAGAA
The DNA here is from genome assembly GCA_937897215.1 of uncultured Clostridia bacterium. GTDB lineage: Bacteria > Bacillota > Clostridia > Oscillospirales > Acutalibacteraceae > Fimenecus. Next base: position 9,469 of record CALCBQ010000049.1, read on the forward strand.
TTTCGCCATTATTCTGAGACATATTGAACTGTGGGTATTCTTTGCTTGAGTAAACATTGACAATGTCGCCCCACAAGAAATCGTGAACAAGGTTCTTTGAGTATTCGTCGTGCATAATCATACCATGGCCCTGATTTCTCACATACCAAGTTGAATCCGGTAAAAATCCGGTTGATGCATCAATATCGAATTCAGGAGAAATATGATAATGATTTGGATTATCACAAACTGTGTTTGCTTGTGTATAATCACTTGCAAAACTTTCGTTTACAGGTGCGCAATCTGACCCTGATGAAAGATATGTATCAATAAGAATATCAGAGTTGTATTTTCCGTTTGGCGAAGTATAACCGTTACCTACAACATAACCAATCTGCACACCATCTTCAGTTAATTCTGCAAGTTTATTTGCAAGACTATCTCCGCCATTAGAAATCAATGTATGATAAGCAGTTGTATCAACATAAAGTTTTTTGTTATCTACAACATTAAGTCCTGTATAACTTATTGCTTCTTCAAAATAATTATATGGCACAAAATCCCAGAGTGATGGAATTGAAATAATGCCATTCCAAAGGTCTGGATATGTGAGTGCATTATTAGCAACATCAACTATACCGTCAGTTGAAAGCAATTGGAAAATCCATTCCCAATCCTTTTCATATTCAAAACCATGCTCAATAAACGCTACAATTTCATCAAGCGGAACATTAAGATATTCGCCTGTAAAAAGCGAGCCACAAAGAGTAGTTCCCAGCGTTGCAGGATTGCCAAACATTGCTCGTCTAACATCGCCTTTATCCCCATAGAAATAAAGATATGTAGTACCGTATTGACCGCCGTGGCTTAGCCCGTAAATATCAACTTTATCTGAACCTGTAATTTCTTTTACTTCTTGAATGTATGCATCAAGTGCAGCGGCATAATCAAGCTGACTTCTACGCCAGTCAAAAGTAAACCCGAAAACATTTTCAGCACCCACTTCTTCTATTGCCATATCTGCAACTACTCTTTCAGGAATATACTGCTCCATACCATTTTCAATAAGTGTTGAAGCACGAGTTGCCGCCGCGCCACTTGGATATGGTACAAGGTTATTCTTTGATGTACCATCAGGATTCATACCAATTGGTGCAAGATACTCTTTAATCTTTTTAGCAAGTTCAACAGTCAAATCCGCCTGATTAAGTGTAACATCTGCAAGCAATTCAACAACATCTGCACCGATATTGTCAAAATTCAACGGCCAAGCAAGTTGAACATTTCCGTTTTCATCAAAAATTGGTTCGCCGTTTTCATCTGCATAGGCAAGATTAGGGCCTGAATAGCCCTGCAGAATTACTACGGGTACTTTTTCTTCTGCTCCTGCAACAACACCTATTGAAACTGCAGAAACAATTATAAGAACTGCGAGAATAACTGATAAAATCTTTTTCATAACAATTCCCCTTTTGAGAAAAAATCTTATACCAATATTTTACACCTAAATGAAATAAAAAGCAATAAAACAGCGACACTCTAAACGAGCGTCGCTGTAAAAATTTTTATGCTATTTTTGTGAAATGTTACAATTATTCAGCTGTTTCTTCTACTTCCCAACCAAAATTGTAAGTAAGTGAAGATGTGCAAGGGAATTCTACAACTACTGTGCCGTATTTTGAGAGCGCGCCTGTAAATGTTACATTTGCAGTAATAATCATATTCTTTTCATAAGTTGCATAAGTCATCTGGTCGTTAACTGCGTTAAAGCCTGCCATAATTTTGCAAGGTGCAAATGCAATCTCAAATGAGTTGACTGTCATATATTTTTCTGCAACCTTAAACTGTTCTAAAATACCGTCTTTTTCACGAATTGAGAATGCTTTTGTTACGCTTGCTTCTTCAGGTTTAACCATAATGCCGATTGTTCTGTAAAGTTCTGATGGAACAAAAATATATTCGCCATCTTCGTCTTCTGCATTATTGCCCTTGTCATCAAGGTCATGAACTAATGTAGGAACAACAGATGTATAAATAGGATAAGTAACAATACCTGTTTCTGCGTCTGTTGTTGTGTAAAGGTCTGCGAGTGTAAGTGTGCTTGCATTCTTCTGACCAAGAGGATAAATGATATTTGTCAAATCCTCGTTGAAATCAGTTGCAACCAGGTCATCCTCGTCGCCTTCTTTAACCTGATACTTTTCTTCATTAGAAATGTTCATAAGGTATTTGCCGATATCTTTAAGAGCCATATCTGCATAAAGGCGGAATGCAGCACGAAGTTCTGGCTGATTATCAAGAAGATTGCCTTCTGTATCTCTGAAATAAACAGTAACATCCTTATAGCTAATTGAGCCATCCTCTTCTTTGCCTTCACTACCACCATGGTTAATCCAGAAATTTTCATAGTATGAAACACGAGCTACGCCTGTTGTTTTGATTTCGTTGATTTTTTCATTAAAGTAATCAAGAACATCCTGCTGATTGCCTGTAAACTGTGCCCATTCTCCTTCAGAAGCAAGGGCCAGAATATCTTTGAAGTATTCTTCATTTCCGAATTTTGAAACCAGCTCATAATATGAAAGCTTTACAGTTTGTTCATCAGTTTTTTTATTTGTATTTTCAAAAAGGATTGCAAGTTTGTCGCCAGGTAAAACTTTTTTTAATTCGCCATATGTAAACTCAAAATATACATCTTGCAAATCAGTTTTAACGGTTACAGGAGTTGGTCTTTTAACTTCAGATGTACCACAACCTGCAAAAGTTGCTATCATAAGAGCTATAACCATTACCACGCTTAAGATTCTCATAACATTCTTTTTCATTATTTACATTCCCCTTTGGAAATTAATATGTTTCCTTAAGACCTTGTTCATCAAACAAGAAAACAGTTTCAAGAACAATTTTAAGTACATCCTCAACAGTTTTCATTTCAAGCATTTTAACTGTATCAAGACGAGTGTGATAATATCTTGCAGGAGCAGGGTCCATACTTGTAAATGCTACTGATTTAATACCACCCTGTTGCATTGCTGCAGCGTCAGTTGAGCCGAGTGGTGTTGTTGTGAATTTAACAGGTACTTCTGCGTTTTCTGCCGCTTTTTTCATAAGAGCACAAGCAGATTTATCAAGTTTAACTGTTGCAGTCATATCTTTTGTAACAACGCCCATAAATTCGTAATCGCGAAGTGTATCAAGTGCTACGAAAACAGTTTCAACACCGTCGTTTTTATATTCGTTTCCGTGCAATTCAGCAAATGCTTTTGAGCCACGAAGACCTTCTTCTTCAGCACCCATTGATACTGCAATAACTTCAGTATTTTCAAAACTGATATTGTTATTTTTGAGATAAAGAAGAACTGCCATAGATGTAAATACACCTGTTAAATCGTCATTTGCGCCGTCAACTACTAATTTCCAGTTTACAAAGAAGATTACAGATGCCAAGAATGGCACTACAATCGCCTGTAACACGATTAACACGATATTTGCACTACTGTTGTCTATAAACATACCAACAATGCCTACAACGAGGGTTAAGAGAAGTCCTAAAACTGCACCTGCAACAACTGCTGTAACCATTTTAGGTCCACCTATATATGTATAACGCCATTCATAAGCAGAGTCAATGTGTCCGCCAATGATAATTCTTCTTTTAACTTCGCCTTTTGCTTTGATTTTGCAGATTACATTGCTTGATTCTTCTTTTTTGAAGAATGGGTCAAGCACTTTTTTGTAAAGCAAAAATTCGCCAACAAGGAAAAATATTGAGATTACACAAAGTGCAATAGAAGCAATGTGGAATGCATTTGCGAGTTCAGGCACTGCGCCTGTGTATGCTACAATTCCTAAAACTGCCGCAATTAAAGCAAGAATACCGTCAATTGTAACCCAACTCATAAACGCTTTTGGGCTTAATGTGAAATTCTCTCTTGTAACTTCATCGGCAATAGGAGTCATTACTTTTTCAACATAATCCTGAGCCTTTTTTTCGCCCTCATAACCCGCAGGGCGAGGACCCACCTGCTCACATACTCTTTTTATTTCACGAACTGCAAAGTTTGAACATTCGCGCACTTTAGAAGCGTAATGAGCGTTACTTTCACTTGCTTTCAAGAATAATTACCTCCAAAAAGGCAAAACACTTTGCCACAATAATATAATTACAATTATATTAACACATTTTTTATGTTAAGTCAATTTGAAAAGGTTGCAAATATTGACATCGCGGTAAAAAAAGAATAAACTATATGATGTTAAAAAGAAATTTATCTCTAAGGACTTAAAATATGAAAAAAAGACGATTAAAAATACGGCTTGCTCTACTTGTAGCATTAGTTTCAATTCTTGGGCTTTTATTAATTTTATTTGCAGTTTTCTGTCGCGGTGGCAACTACAACGAGGTTGAAATCACAACAGAATCAACCACCGTAGAAGAAACTACCACACTACCACCTGTACCTGAAGAATCAACTACAGAAGAAGAAAGCACAACCGAACCCGAAACTACAACAAAACCACCTGTAAAGTGGGATAATTATAATCCAATTGAGGTACTTAACAGTGAAAACTGGGCGACCGCTCTTATCAGTAAAAAATATCCGTTAGGCAAATCATACAGTCCCACTCTTGCACCTGTCGTTGACGGCAGTTCAGTTACTGCAGACACAAGAGTTTCTGATGCATACAAACTTATGTATGCAGATGCATTGGCACAAGGAGTTGTACTGACACCATATTCCGGATACTGTAGTTATTCTCGTCAACAATCAAACTATGAAAACAAAGTTCAGGCATTTATTTTGCAAGGTATGACCGAAGACGAGGCAAAGCAAAATGCAGAAAAACGAATTGAACCAGCAGGAAGTAGCGAAAACGGTGCAGGTCTCAGTGTTGATATTGTAAGTGCAAGTGCAGGATTTGCATCAACTAACGAATACAAATGGCTTGTAAATAATGCTCATAAATACGGATTTGTTCTTCGTTACCCTGAGGATAAAACAGAAATCACAGGAATGATTTATCAACCATGGCATTGGCGCTATGTTGGTGTTGATGCTGCAAACGAAATGAAATCAAATAATCTTTGTTTGGAAGAATACCTTGAAGCAATATAAATTTGACCCATCTGTTAATTACAGATGGGTTGTTTTTTGATTTGTTTTGACAAATCAAAAAAGCCACTCGTGTTGAGTGGCTTTAATTTTTGGTTAAATCTTTATTCTGCAATAATCTCGCGTTCGTCTTCTTCGTCTTTTTTACGTTTGAAGATAATAAGGATGAAGAAGAACAAACTTAACCCCATAACTGAACCCATTATAACAGGATTTTCAAATACTTCTACAAAAGTATCCGGAATCGGAATAATTGGTGTTGGCTTAACCGGTCCACCGATTGTAATTATTACACCATCTTTATCTTCATCTTTTGGGTCTGTTTCAGGCTTTGGAGTCGGCTTATCATCAGGATTGCCGTCCGGGTCCTCAAAATCGGGATTATCAGGGTCGCCCGGGTCTGTATCATCAGGGTCTATGTCAGGCTTGCCATCGTTATTATTATCGAGTATATAGAAATCAAGATATATTTTATCGGCATCAAGTGGAATAATAACTACTTGTGTACCGTCAGATGCTGTTGTAAGCTCAGGCTTGTCAACATCAGCTCTTACTATTACAAAAGATGTGTTTGCAAGTACTTCGCCATCTTTTGAAATCTGCACAAGGTGTTTACCATCTGCAATATCTTCAACAGAGTATCTGCCGTCTGCGTTAGTTTTTGCTGTTGCGCTGCCGAAATCAAAACTTAAAGTTGCATCTTTAAGTTCTTTATCTCCAAAATACACAGTACCTTCAATATCTACCTTGCCACATTTATCATTTGCATCGTCAGAGCACTTTTCAAAAGTAAACTCAACAAGGATATCTGTATTAATATCTGTGATTTTAAGATTTCCGTCTATATACTGATTTGTTACATCAGTGCCGTTGATTTCAATGGTATCAAGATGATAGCCATTTTTAAAAACTGCACCAAGGTCGATTTCACCAAATCTGTTAATTTTGAATTGTGTACCATCAGGGCAAAGTTTACCATTTACAAGCACATAACCACCATCATTATAAACAACGGTTACTGTATGCTCATCAGGAACAACAGTTGAAATAGTTGTATTACTTGCAAATGACGGTATAGCCATAGCAAACACTATAGCTAATGCCATAATAATACTTAATGCTTTTTTCAATGAAATCCACCTCCTTAATTATTTTCTTATTATAAAAACAATTAATTAAGCTTCATAAGCTACTGTGTATGTGATTGTACCAGTATATGCGCCAACGGGAGCAGCATCAAAACCTGCAACTGTAATTGTTGCATCTGTACCACCAACATCAGATGCTTTTGCACCGTCATTTACACCTGTAAATGTTGTTTCACCTGCACCAGCAAGTGTGTATTTAAGTGTTGCTGTTGTTTCTGCGTTTTTCATAACGCCATTGTTTGCATCGTCAGTATCTGAGTCATAGTTTACTGCAACTTTAAGGCTTGCACCAACAAGAAGCTGTGATGTAACTGTATAGCCTACTTCATAAGCTGTTGTTTCATCATCCCAAGCAACAGAAATTGTTGCAGGAATTTCAACGGTATATGATGTGTCAGTTGATTCGTTAAATGATGTTTCAACGTTTACTGTATTGTCGCCAAGAACAGCAGTTGCTGCAAATGCAGGAACTGCAACTGCCATCATCATTACGAGTGCTAATGCAATAGAAATAATCTTTTTCATAATAACTTACTCCTTTGAGTATAAAAATTAAACGATTTCTGCTGTGAATGTAAGTGTATCTGTGTAGTTATCGATTGCAACTGATTTCCAGTCACCAAGAGCAATTTTAACTGTTACACTTGCAGTATCATCATAAACTGCAGAAGGTGCTGTAAATGTTGCGTTATCAAGTGTGTAAGCAAGTTCGCCACCATTACTTGTCATTTTGTAAGCTGCGTCAGCGTCAGCAACTGTAACTTTAACAGCTTCGCCTGTTTTAAGCTGACTTGCAACTGTATATTCAATGTCTTTTGATTCTGTTTCCCAAGGAAGTGTCTGAGTTGCAGGAATTGTAACTGTGTACCAAGCAACTTCAGTATCGCCGATACCGTCGTTATCAGTATCTTTCTTTGTGTCTGTATTGATGATTGTGTCGTTACCTGCGTTTGAGCCACCTGTAACAGCAGCAAAAGCAGGAACGCAAATTGCCATCATCATAACAAGTGCCATTGCGAGTGCTAAAATCTTTTTCATGTTAATTTACCTCTTTTTGTTAAATATTTGTAAGCTCTGCGCTGAATGTTAACGTTCCTATATAGTTATCAATTGAAGCTTTGTCCCAATTAGCAGTAGGAATTTGCACCACTACGCTTGATTTTTCTGCATTTTCAGGAAGAATAACAGATTTTGTTGTAGTGTACTGATTTGTACCACTCTTTAATGAATATTCAAGGAACGCAGTATTTGCTGCATTTTTCATTTTGCCGTCTGCATCAGCATCAACTGTAACTTTTACGCCTTTACCTGTTGCTAACTGACTATAAACTGAATATTCAACCGCTTTTTCGGTTTGTCCCCAAGTAATTGTTGCAGTAGCAGGAATTGTTACTGTAAAAGATGCGCCAACTGTTGAGCCGTCAACTCTTACAGGAGTACTACCAACATATTCAGCAAATACAGGAACACAAATTGTGAACATTAACACGATTGCAAGAGCCAATGAAAGTACTTTTTTCATATTAAGCCCTCATTTCAAAATTATGCATTAACAAGTTCTGCTTCAAATGTGATTGTTCCTTCATAAGTTGCAATTGAAGCAGCTGCCCATTCACTTGCATCAATTGTAAGATTGAATGCATGAGGTTCGTTGTTTACAACTGCACTTTTTGCAAGACCTGTTGTAGCGTCAGCAACTGCAAATTCGATTGTTTCGTTTGCAGCGTTTGTAAGGTCTTTTGATTTTGCAAGAGTAACTTTTACGCGTTTGTCTGTCTGCACCTGACTTGTAATCTTGTATGTGCCTTCTTTTGTTGTGTCGCCCCAAATAAGGTCAACTGATGCAGGGATTTCAACTGAATATGTGCCGTCGCCCTTGTCAGTAATACCGTCAACTAAAACTGTTGAATTGCCTGACTGTGTTGTAGCATTAAGTGTGCCTGCAAAAGCAGGAACCATAATCGCCATCATCATAACAAGAGCAAGAGCAATTGAAATAATCTTTTTCATAAATCTTATCTCCTAGCTGTTAAAATTAAGCGTCAACAACTGTTGATGTAAATGTAAGTGTATCGCTATAAGTGTCGATAGCAGCAGCATTCCAAGCTGATTCTTCAACAACAATGCTATATGTGAATGTTGCATTTTCAGCTGTAACAACAGGGCTTGTTGTTTTTGCTGTAGTTGTACCAGTAAGTGTGTAAGCAAGAGTAGCGTTTGTAGCGTTTAACATATTGAGTCCATCGCCTGTATCAGCAACTACAACCTGAACACATTTACCTGTTCTGAGATTTGAGTCAACTGAATAGCTGAAGTTTGTTGTAACTGTGTTCCAAACAATATTCATTGTTGCAGGGTAAGTAACTGTGTAAGTACCGTCGCCTGTGATTGCAGATGTATCTGTAACTACCTGTGCAGTACCTGACTGTGTTGTAGCATTAAGTTCAGCTGCAAATGCTGGAACCATAATAGCCATCATCATAACAAGTGCCATTACTAAAGAAATAACTTTTTTCATAATCTATATCTCCTTTAATTATTTATAAAATTATACTCTTTCAATTTCTGCTGTGTATGTGAGAATATCTTTATATTCTTCAACAACTGCTGAATTCCAGTTATCTGCAGTAATATTAACATTAACTGTCTTTGTTGCTGCAGGATAAATTGTAGGTACTGTTGAATTGAAAGCAGCGCCTTCGCCTACGAGAGCGTATGCAATTTCATAAGCACCGTCATTTGTTTTCATAACGCCTGCACCTGATACTGTAACCTTAACTCTACCATCTCTCTTAAGGTGTGATTCAACTGTGTATGAAACATCAGTGTCTTCTGTACCCCAAGGGATTGTTGTGTCAGCAGGAATTGTAACTGTGTATTCTTCTGCATCTGTGTCGCCGATACCGTCATCGTCAGTATCTTTTAATGTTGATGTGTTGATGATAACATCTGCCTCATCAGGATTTGCATTAAGTTCTACTGCAAATGCAGGAACCATAACAGCCATCATCATAACAAGTGCCATTGCGAGTGATAAAATCTTTTTCATAATTGTTTTCTCCTTTATATAAAGATTAAATTTACTATTTTAGACCGCATCGGTATATTCAGCAGTGAATGTTAAAATATCACTGTGTTTACCGCTTGCGGCATGAAGCCATTCATTATCTTCAACCTCTACTGATAGAGTGAAGCTTTCACCATAATCACCAGGGAAGAAAGAGATGTTGCCGCTTAATAAACTGTATGCGATAGTTTTCTCACTATCTTTTTCGTTTACCAAATTATAATTGTTTTGCGAAGAAACTGAAACATTTACCATTTTGTCAGGTTCAATAAGCATTTTTGTTGCTGTTACTTCGCCAATATCCATAGCAGTTGTCTGCCACGGAATTTCAATGTCTGCAGGATAAGTCAACTCGTATTCTACTGCATCAGCCTTTGTGGAAATCTCCATTGACTGGTTACCTGCAAATACTGGTGTAACGCAAAGTGTAAGCATTACAATCGCTAATCCTACGGAAAAGAATTTTTTCATTTCTGTCATCTCCTCCCCTTATTAACTTGTTACGTCGACTGTATAAGTCAACTGCGTACTATATGCGCCAACAGGAACATTGTCCCAAGCGGTTTGCTCAATCTTAATGCTTGGTTTATCTGGTGGTGTTGTGCCTGTTGCCACATCGCCTGTAAATGTTGTTTCTTTAAAGTTTGTTGCCGTGAAAGCAAGTGTATGTGTGCCTGTTGAATCAACAAGCTTACCTGCTTCTGCACCTGAATCTTCAACACTTACTAAAAGTTTTTTGTTAGCAAGTGATGCTTCAACTGAGTAAGAAACATCAACATTATCAGTTGTGTCCCAATCAACCTGAACTTTTGCAGGGATTGTAACTGTGTAAGCCGTAGCAAGTGTACCAGTAAATGTTACAGGTAATTCCAGTGTTGCAATCGGAACAAGGTCTGCGCCTGTAAGCCCCGCATCAATATCTGCAGTTTCATAAACATTAAAGGTAATTGAGCCTTCATAAACTGCATCTTTAGGAACAGCACTTGCAATAGTTGAGTCAACTGCAATTTGAAGCGGAACTCTTGCAAAAACTTCGTCAGGATACAAGTTATCGTATTCTCCCAATGTCAACGGAGTATCTGCTGTAAGACCGTCAACAGTGAATGAGTTAAGGTCAGCAAATGTTGTGCCCGAAGTTTGTGTAAGCTTTAAATCTGAAACTGCTTGAAGTGTAACTGTTGTGTCAAGCAATGCTGCAATATACGACAAATCAACATAAGCAGTATCTTTCATTGACTCTTCGTCGTTATTATTAAGTGTAACTGTAGCCAATGAACTACCATCTGTTTCAGCATCCATAATTGAAATATCACTTACAGAGAACAATCTGACAATTTTCTGTTCAAGCTCATAAAGCTCTTCAACATTATAATAAGCAGGTAAAAATGAGTTGTATTCGTCAAGAATGTCTTTTACATATTGAAGCTCATCTGCTGAGAAACGAACCCTGTTTGCAATATGTTCACTTGCAATATTATAAACTGTCTGCAATTTTTCTTGGAAAGTAAGAATACCACCTTTTATTTCCTCACCATCAATGTTATAGGTTTCGGTATTTTTAAGGAAATAAGTGAAACCACGGGATGTATTCTTAAGCTGTGGATAAATTGAACCGTCGTCAATAGAAGTTTTTGAATAATATTGTAACGGACTATAGTTATCTCCAAAGAATTTTTCTACACTATCTCTGTCAGCGATGCTTAAGAAATTACCAATTTTATAATTATCAGAATCAGTAACACTTTCGTCCTTATCATCAAGTATACCGTCATCTTCATAATCGTATTTCACATTATACAAATCGGTAATCTTAGGAAGGAATGCAAGAGCTTCATTCTTGATGTTTTCAAGAGTTACAGTCATTCTCATTGCCATATTATAGGCATTTAAGAACTGTTCTTTCACCGTTGGGTCAAGAACGGTATTTTTCTGACTTACTGTATATCTGCTGTAACTTTCTTTATAGTATTTAATAATTTCTTCAGCTTTAGCCTTGTCAATTCCCATAGAAGCATAGTTTGGAATCGGCACTTTATTACCTGCATCATCTTCGCCTATAACAAATCCCGGATAAGGAATGTCACTTTCGCCGTCAACTGTAGTTGTTCTTATAACTTCAGGAAGAGAGTTTACAAAATCCGTAAGCTGAGCAGGGTCATAATTAGGCGGCAGAATTTTCGTAGTGTCATTAGCATATTCTGCATATGAATCAAGAACCGCCTTTGCTTCTGTTACCTTTCCCTGTTGGAAAGGCACAAGAGCGTTATACTTTGCAAGTGCATCATCATATCTCGCTTTAATTGTTGCTGCATCATAAGGGTCAATAGCCTTAACTGCCTCTTCAAACTGCTTAGCAGGAAGTGATTTTGCATTAAATACTTCTGCATAAGATTTGTCACTTCTTGTTGAATAAGCTGAATACCAATCTGAATAAGTAAAACCTACATTATCGAAAATAACGCTCTTCTCATCAAGAGAATCGCCATTTACACCTGCAATACAGAACTGAACAGCAAAGATGTTGTTCAAATATGTTGCATTTTCGTCCATCTTGGTTTCGCTGGTTGTCATACCCAAAATCGAACTTTCCTTAACCTTAATGTGATAAAGAGGAATCATAATATATCCCTTATATCCATCCAGACCAAGCGCGTCTCCCCAAGCAGAGTTTTGGGCTGAATTAAATACATACTGGCTAGTTGTGTGGTTAAGAATCCATTGGCCTTGTGTTGGCGAACCTTCCTTGGAATCAAGAATGAAGTATTTCCAGTTTTCTTTTTTGTAATTTTCACCACCAAGAGTGGCATCGCCCATATTAACACGAGCCTTAATAAAGCGACCGTTTCCATCGTGTGTAAAAAGATTAACTGTAAAATGGAAGTTTTTAATTTTAGAAAAGTCTACATAGAAAACGATTGAAAGTGGGGTCTTTTCAGTACCACCTGTATATTCTCCCTGAGCAAGTCCACCAAGGTTTACTCCTGACATATTGTTGCTATAGCCAGCGCCTATTGGGTTTCCATCTTTTGTAAGCGTAACTGTATGGTAAGAACCATCGTTTTCAGATGCAGTAAACGCACTATCTACATAAAGGTTTGCACCCTTAGATTTCATATATCCTTCGTTCGTAATGGTTGCCCAAGATGCATTATAATTCACCTTGCCATCCATTGCCTCTTGACTCTTATCCTCATCTGTTGTTACATATCCATAATAGTCACTATCTGTAATATTAGCCGTGCCATTTGTTGTGTAAGTAACAAGACTCTTAGTATGTCTCCAGTCATTTGCAAGATTACTTGTACCTGCTACCACACCATTGGCACTCTGAAATCCTGTAGTGTAAGCATCTTGGTTATCTTCAAGCTGCCAAGCTTTTTCACCAATTTCGTATTTCTCAAAATCATTGAATACTATGAACGGATTGTCTGCAAGCTGTTGACCAACTATAAAGTCGTCTTCTATTTTTTCAGTACCATCAAGGAGTGCTACATATTTAAGGATTTTTTCTTCTTCAGCTTTACCTAACATATCAAGCTGACCAATGTTTAAGAGAGCATACGCTTTCCAGATTTTAATGATTTCTATACGAAGAGCATCACTAACAGATGAAATATTTTCAGGTGCAGGAAGTTTTTCCATAGCACGAATAATAAGAGGAACAAGTTCGTTTCTATCTGCATTAGCACTACCATAAGTTCCTGCTGCTACGCACTTTTCATAAGCATCCCAAGCTTTTGCCCAGGAATCTCTGCCAAGCTTCTCAGCCGCTGCCGCAAGACCTATGCCATCACCATCGTCCGTCTTATCAAGAGATAAGAATGCGGTATCTCTACCCTTTGACTCATAAATTTGTCTATATGTTTCAATTAAATCAAAAATGTACTCGATTTCACGATAGTCAGCCCAGTCAGGGTCTTCTATATATTTATCAATCTCATCAAAAATAATTCTTGAAATTTCTAATGCTTCGTCATAATAAACTGACATAGGGTCGCCGGTGTTTGGTTTATTGTTAAGAGTGTTCTCTGTATACTTATCATACTTATCGTCATTTTCACGATAGAAGAAGATGTTATCAACATAGAAGCTATGTTGAAGACTGTCTGCTGAACAACCCTCAATAGAAAAACCTGCGTTGTAGATATCTTCAATAGCTTTAAGACCTGCTTCTCTGTTCTGAACCATACCATTTGCTATGTAAGCACGGTCAGCTGAATAATTTCCCGTTGTAACAGTTGTCTTTGCTTGAGTCTCATCAAGTGGAACTGCAAGCATAAAACCTGCTTTTGAATAATCAATAGGAGGATTACCGTTTGTGTAGCTTTGCTTCAAATGTGTAATTCCGTCAGCATTGAACAAATATAAGTGTCTGTCGCCTCCATTCATAAAACCTGAACTTGAGCGTAAACCTCTGCGGTGAATCAGAAGTGCATCCTGTATACTTGTACCCGCTTTGTCAACAGTAATTTTACCAAAAGTCATTGACCTTAGCCAATTTTGAACATCAGAATCCTGAACGGTGTTATTAATACCACTTTTATAATCGTGTCCTGCCGCCAAGTCCTGATTACTGATATCTATATAAGAATCAGTTTCCGAACACATAAACTTAAGAGGTACACGTACATAACCTTTGAAGTTGCCAATATCAGCAGTACCATCAGCATTAAGCATAACCTTATTCCATCCACCGTCTTCACGCTGAACATATACATAAGGGTCCTCGCCTGTGTATGTTGGAGCCGCTGTACCTTTTGTTGAATAAACTATAGAACCAACTCTCTGATAGGTATCAAGAGTTGTATCATCATCTATCCACTCTAACCACATTTTTTCATTTGTACGAAGTCTGAAAGATACGCCTTTAAGCTCTACATTTGTAAGGTCCATCCAATACCACATTTCTGTAGCACCCTTATAATCCCATGTTGAACGAGAATAAGAGGTGTCAAAAATCTGTGTGCTTGTTGGCTGATTATTCATTATAAAACGAAGGGCCTTGGTATCACCAATATTATCTGTCAAATCCTCTGTACCGGCTTCAGACGCAGTTCCCATATAAAGTAGTTGACCGCCTGTAACCACACCGTCGTCTGTTCCACCACTTTCAAAAGTCATAATTTCACGAACGGCTGTATTACTTGTTGAAAATCCTTCAAATTTTTCAGGGTCAAGACCGATTGCAGGAATATCCGAAACAGTTGCATACATTGACTGTGAGAACCAATTTTCGTTATCAACTGCTGTGATTGTTACGCTGTAGCGATTGTTCTCAAAATCAATTGTGCCAATATCGGCTGCCTTGAAGGTTGCTGATGTTCCTGTTACTTTAATTGTATCAAGAACATTCTTTTGGTGAACCGCATTCTTCGCACCCATATCAACAAGTTCAAGAATATAAAAAGCAATAGTTGTTGTCTCACCCTTGAATGTTTCTTTAGGTGTAGCTGCCGGAAATTCTACCTGAATATTTCCGTCATCATCAAGCCACGCATCAGCACCTTGTTTAATAGCATCCTCACTGAAATATGGTGCAGGGTCATAGGAGCCGGGAATTATTTCCGCGCCCACCATCATAAACGGTATGGATGCAATAATCATTACCAACGCGAGTGCGATAGCTATGCACTTTTTGGAAGATATTTTTTTCTTCATACTCTTCTTCCTTTCTGTTTCTAATCTATATAAAGTAAATTATTTTACAATAAGGTCTGTTTTAACAACAAAATTGTTGAGTGGTGTTCTTGCCTGGTCATAAGAATATGGCTGTTGATGAACAATCGCTTTATATTCTCCTGCCGGGAGTGAACGGGAAATCTTGAATCTTGAAACTGAATAACCCGGTTGAACAAGCCCTGACTGATAAAGTTTTTCATCAGACTCATCAATAATACCGTTTTCATTACCATCAAGATAAATTGTGAATACAACAAAGCAGATGCCCTTGTTCTTCTCAGAGTTTGAAAGAATAAAGTTCTGTTCAACCTGACCCGCTTTGAAATTAATCTGAGCAATACCGTTCATTGTAACATTCTTTGAGCCCATATCTTCAACTTTATCAGGTAAGTCAAGCTCACCTAAACCTTGTTGCTGGTCAGCATCAAGATAATTAGGGTCCGTTGTGGAAGGTTCATCATCGCCACCACCAATCAACATTCCCAAGCCCGCAATCAAGCCCACAAGAACGAGAAGCCCTAAAACTATCATTGCAACAATGGCTATAAGATTATCTTTTTTAACTGCAATAAACGAGCCGGACTCAAGCTCAATATAACCTATTGTTTTATATCTTGCAGAAGTTGTTGACTTGTAAACAATTTCTTCAATATCATTTGAAGTGATTGTGCCGATTTCATCTTTTCCATAAGCCAACTGACCAACTACACGAATACCACCGTCTGGGTAAAGGGCTTTCATTTCTTTAACGGTATAACAACCAATTTCAAACCCAGTATCTTTATTATAGTATGACTCTATATAGTCGTTGCCTTGTTTAACATTAAATACTGCCAAAACAGTACCCTCCTAAAAATGAAGATAGCTATAGATAATAATCCTATTATAGATACTATATTTTACCTCAACACAACACTACTTGTCAAGTATTTTTGAATAAAAAATGAACAGAAAAACCCACGCAAATTCGACAATCTGCGTGGGTTTTATTAGTTATTAGTCATATTTAGACAATGTGTTTTATTTTTTTATTTTTTCACAAGTTCTGTAAGAGATGTTGCAAGGCCTGCAAGTCCCTGAATTTCTGATGGGATAATAATCTTTGTAGCCTGACCATCAGCTGCTTTTTCGAATGATTCAAGAGCTTTAATACTGATAAACTCTTTACTTGGATTTACCTTGTTAATCATTTCAATACCTGCTGCAGTTGCTTCCTGAATCTTAAGGATTGCTGCTGCCTCGCCTTCTGCTTCACGGATTTTTGACTCTTTAACAGCATCAGCACGAAGAATTGCAGATTCTTTTTCGCCTTCTGCAACAAGGATTGCTGCTTTCTTTTCGCCTTCTGCCTGAAGAATCTTTTCACGGCGTTCACGCTCTGCCTTCATCTGTTTTTCCATTGAATCCTGAATTTCTTTTGGAGGCATAATGTTTTTAAGTTCAACACGATTAATCTTGATGCCCCAAGCGTCTGTTGCTTCGTCAAGTACTGTTGTGATTTTTGAATTGATTACGTCTCTTGATGTAAGAGTTGCGTCAAGTTCCATATCACCAATAATATTACGAAGTGTTGTTGCTGTAAGATTTTCAATAGCCATCATTGGTCTTTCAACGCCATAAGTGTAAAGTTTAGGGTCGATAATTCTGTAGAAAACAACTGTATCAATTGACATTGTAACATTATCTTTTGTAATAACGGGCTGTGGTGGGAAATCCACAACCGCTTCTTTAAGGCTTACTCTTTTTGCTACTCTGTCAATAATAGGGATTTTTACGTGAATACCTGTATCCCATGTTGTGTGGTATGCACCAAGGCGCTCAATAACATAAGCATTTGCCTGTGGTACGATGATTACGTTTTTAATGATGATTGCAATTACAAGCACTGCGATGATAATAAAAGGTGTAATAATAAATTCCATAATTTTTCTCCTTTAATAAATAATTATTTAGTTATAACGAGCGTTGTTCCCTCAACGCTTATTATTTTAACTGATTGGTCTTTTTCTATTTTTTCGCCATTTTGAGTTTTTGCTTTCCAATAAATGTCGCCTACAAGCACTTTACCATTAAGCCCATCTGTTTCTTCTGTAGTTTTACCGTATTTACCGATAAGCTTACTATCTGCACTGACTTCGTCTTTATCTTTTTTTATGTATTTCTTGTAAACCTTACGAGAAATAATCATAGCAATTATGCTTAGTATTACAAAGACGAGCACCTGAACAAGAAAACTATCAACTACTAAAGACACAAGACAAGTAAGAAGCGCTGCAGGTACAAACCATATTGATACAAGTGCCGCCGTTGAAAGTTCAATTATAAGCGCTACAACACCCACGGCAACCCACAATGCCCAAAGATTTTCAAAAAAGAATTCCAACTCTTTCACTCCTTTACTTAATTACATATTTGTAAAGTGCGTTCATAACAGTATCTTCAAAACTGCCTGATGCACCCCAGTCAAATCTTAACAAGCCTTGACCTCCACCACCACTTACAACGTGAATGTGTGTTTTGCCTCGAAGATTGTCAGCAACAACTGTAAGTGTAAGTCGATTGCCTGCGCGATAATAATGCTTTTCATAAACTGAAACCGTAAGTTTTGTACCGTTACCCATATCACTTACATATTCGTCGATTTTTTGACCTGTGATTGAGCCGTTTATAACTGCTTTATCAATAAGGTCAATTGCCTCATCAGGCGGAACTGATACATAAAAATCTGTCATATCTGCACCTCGCTTAAAGTAATTGAACAAACGCTTTTTGTGCAAGTTCTTTCATTTGTGTTGCAAGTATTGCAAGCACCATTGCTCTAAGTGCTGTTCTCAGTTTTTTCTGGGAAACACCATCGCTGATTTTTGCGTGTTCAAGACGATTATCAATAACACGGTCAAGATATTCTGTATCTGCAACAGCATTCTGTTGACACGTATAAATTATACTACACAGAATATTGAATAATTCTCTGTCCGGCAAAATGTCGTCTGAACGGTCTTCTACTGACCCATTGATGTAACTCATCAGAAATGCGATTTGTTCAAGTTGCATTGAGCCACGCATCATATTTATAAGAATAATGCGCATTACTTGTTCTTCGCCGTAGCGTTTGCCTTCAGGATTTTTTACCCAGCCACGCTTTACCCAATTCTGAATTGTTGAGGCTTCAAGCCCTGTAAGTTCTCTGACCTGTGCCAAGGTTAAGCCTTTTGTAACTGTCAACAGTGGAGCTATGACAGAATAACAATTATCTGCCGCAACACTGTTAAAGTTCAGTACTGTACCTGGTATTAATTCCAACATACTCCACCTCCCTTATGTTGTGATATGATTATATCACAGGTTCAAACGAACTTCAAGTGTGTTTTTATGACTTTTTTGTCATGTTTTTAATATTTTTGAGGCGCAGTTTGTATTTTTCTCTTTATTTCACACTTTTTCTTTATTTTTTATATTTTTTTCTCGATTTTTATAAGAAAACCCACAAAAAACGGCGGGGTCAAGACCCCGCCTTACTAATAGTTATAAAAATTTGTGATTTAACTACATCATTATATCTTTCATTTTTTCTTTTGCATTTTTCAATGTTTTCTTTAAGAAAATTGAACTCAAAACAAGTGATACACTCTCTGCTATTGGGAACGCAAACCACACAAGTTCAAGACGACCAGTCAGTGAAAGAAGCCATGCTGCAGGAAGCAACACTACCAACTGACGACAAACAGAAACCAACAAACTGTGGTTAGGATTACCGATTGCTTGACAAACAGAGCCCGCAATAATACAGAATCCTGCAAAAATAAGGTGTATTCCGATAATTCTTAGTGCCGGTACACCTATCTGGAGCATACCTTCTGAAGCGTTAAAGAATCCGAGAAGAATGTGTGGTATAAACTCAAATGCTAACAATCCTACAAACATAATTGAAATTGCAGTAACAATTGTAATTGTGATTGTCTTTTTTACTCGTTCGAATTTTTTTGCACCGTAGTTGTATGCAATTATCGGCACCATACCATTGTTGAGCCCGAAAATTGGCATAAAGATAAAACTCTGCAACTTGAAATATGCACCAAAAACTGCGGTTGCAGTTGTTGTGAATGCAATAAGGATTTTATTAAGACAGAATGTCATAACAGAACCGATTGACTGCATTACGATTGACGGAAGACCGATTTTATAAATTTCTTTTACAAACTCTTTATTAAAGCGGATTAACTTGAAACTTATATGAACATCTTTATTGAATTTAAGATTGAAAATGATTGCTGCAAGACCTGCCGTAATCTGCCCTGCAATTGTTGCTATTGCTGCACCTGCAACTTCAAGTTTTGGGAAACCAAACAATCCAAAAATCAAGATAGGATCAAGAATAATATTAACGATTGTACCAATAAGATGTGTAATCATTGTGCAGAATGTTCTGCCTGTTGCCTGAAGCATTTTTTCAAAACAGAATTGGGCAAAAATACCTACCGCACCACACATACAGATTGTTGCATAGTCTGTACCATATTTTACAATTTCTTCTACATCTGTCTGTGCTAAAAAGAACGGCTTTGAAAAGAAAAATCCAATCAAAGCAAAAACTACATAACTGCAAGCGAATAAGAAAATACCCGTATTTGCAATTTTGTTTGCCTTGTCAAATTCTTTTGCACCGAGCGCGCGGGATAAAAGCGCATTCATACCTACTGCAGTACCGCCACACACCGCAATCATAAGTTGCTGCAATGGGAACGCAAGCGAAACTGCATTCAATGCATTTTCACTTAACTGAGCAACAAATATACTGTCAATAATGTTATAACATGCCTGAATAACCATTGAAAGCATCATTGGTGCAGACATTGAAAACAACAATTTCCCTATAGGCATTACACCCATTTTGTTTTCTTTTTCACTCATTTTTTACATCCTTAAAACACAAAAACAAACCGTACTTAGTGTACGGTTTGTAACTTTTTATTTAATTATTTCTTACTCTTTTTTTCGCTACCTGAACCATAGCCATATCCATAGCCGTAACCGTAACCATAACCGTATCCGTAGCCATAACCCTTCTTGCTCTTTCTTGAAGTCTTAAGGAATTTATTTGCTACACTTACTTCTGTGCCGTTGTAGATACAACCAACAACCTCTTTACCTGTTGCACTCATATCTTCAATTGCTTTCTTGATACGGCGAATTGGAGAATGGTCATTACGAACAACTACCATACAAGCATCTGCATACTGAGTTACGATTGCCGCGTCAGCAACAAGGCCTGCCGGCGGAGTATCGATAATAACATAATCAAACTCATTCTTAACTGCTTCAATTATTTCTGCAGCTTCATCAGAAGCAAGAAGTTCTGCAGAGTCGTTAACCGGTTGACTTGAAATAAGAAGGAACAAGTTGAACTTTTCAAAATACTTGATTGATTCGCTAAGTGATTTTTCGCCACGCACTACGCCTGCAAGACCTGATTCGTTAACTGCAGAAACACCCAATGTTTTGTAAACTGATGGTTTACGAAGGTCGGCATCAATAAGCAATACTGATTTACCGTTCTGTGCAAGAGCCAATGCAGTATTTGTTGAAATTGTTGTTTTACCTTCATTTTCAGAAGCACTTGTAATTGTGAATACTTTATAATTCTGACGCTTTGCAACGTTTTCAATCTTAGTACGAATAAGCTTAAATGCTTCAATGAACATAAAGCCATTCTTTCTGTCTGTAATAAGAATATTCTGTTTTTCGGCATCTTTACCTGACTTTTTAATACTGATAATTGAGCCAAGAACCTTGCTGCCAAGTTTCTTTGTAATATCGTCAGATGCTTTAACTGTATCTTTAATAAAGATGATAAGACAGATTGCAAGAACAACCATACCTGCGCCTGCAACAAAGCCCAATAATGTATAAAGAAGTGTTGTGTTGTTAGCATTTGCTTTTTCAGGTTTTACAGGAGGGTCAATAAGAATAGCACGAGTACTCTGGTATGCCTTTTCTGTAATCTGGCTATAGTTATTAACATAACTTGTTGCAACCGCATAAGAAACATCAGGGTCAGATGATGTAATAGAAAGTGCAATGATAGCAGTATCTTCCATAAGAGTTGAACTTACCATTCTCTTAACATCGCCACCTGAAAGGGCTTTACCATTTACTTTGTAGCCACTGTTTTGTGCAACAATTTCCATAAGACTGTTTGTTTCAGTCATAATATACTGATAGTTTTTAGCAAGGTTAACACCTGCACTGATATCAGAAGCAGACTGACCTGAAGTAATTGTGTTTTCGCCCTTGTTATCAATAACAAAACGCATTGTACATGTGTAAGATGGTACATAATTGAGTTTTGCAACACCAAAACCAATACCTGCACAAACAACAGCAGCAATTGCAATAATCCACCATTTTTGAATAATTCGTACTGCATATTGAGTTATGGTCTGAAAATCAATACCTTCTTCAACCTGATTCATTTTAGAATTGTATTCCATATTTAATGCTCCTATCACATAAATTCCCAGAATATTTATTTAATTCAATTCATTATATCAAAGCAATTTGTTTTATGCAATCTTTTTTTAGAAATAATTCAACTTTCCTGAACTTTTCCGTTTAAAACCGTAATTTCATAATCGCAATTAAACAAAACTGACTCTCTGTGTGTAATAAACAATACTGTAATATCTTTTCTTGCTTTAAGATTTTCAATGAGTTTCTTTTCACTTTCGCTGTCAAGGGCACTTGTTGATTCATCCATAAGAAGAATTTTTCCGTTACCTAACAACGCTCTTGCAACCGCAAGTCGTTGTGCCTGACCTTCAGAAATTCCGCCACCGTCTTCACTTAATACGAAATCAAGGCCACCGTCAATATCATAAACAAATTCAGCACAAGCATCTGAAAGTGCTTTATGAATTTCTTCTTCAGTTGCTTGCGGATTCAACATTGTAACATTTTCTCTTATTGTACCACTGAAAAGCATATTTCCCTGTGGCACAACTGAGAACAAGTGTCTTGTTTTCTGACAAGCATAATCGCCTTTTTCGGTTTCTATAGAAATGCTACCCTCGTCTGCCGAATAAAGACCTGTAATCAATTTAAATATTGTGGATTTACCCGCCCCTGAAGGACCTTTAATACCTACAAAATCGCCTTTGTTTACAGAGAAACTTATATCTGAAATAACTTTTTCGTCCGCATAGCCAAAACTGATATTCTCTGCTTTGATTTTTTTGAAATCTTCGTATGACACGCTGTAATCGCACTGCGAATCGTCTTTTTCGATTTCAGAAATTTCCATAAGTCGTTGTGCTGATGCAATCATAGCATAAAACGATGGCAACACGCTTGTTACACCCATAACGGGAGATTGCAACTGATTTACAAGCTGAATAATTGCAATAACTGTACCAAATGTCATCATACCATTAAGCACACCATAGGCGCCGTATGAAACCGCCGCTAAAAAGCCTGTGGCAAAGGCAAGAGAAAAACTGATTGTTGCAAGAATTGAAAAACTCTTTTTTCTTACCTTTTCACGATAGAATTTTTTCTGTTGTTTTTGCGAGCGTTTTATAATTTTTTCTTCTATGCCGAAAACTTTAACAGCAAAAAGATTTTCAAGCATTTCTTGCATAAACGAGCGAACTCTTGCATCTCTTTTCTGCACGGCAAGATGTAAACTCTTAAGTTTCTTTCTGAAAAGTGCTGCTACGAAAATTAATATTGTTCCGCAGACTATAAATATAAGGGCAAAGCGTTTATCTAAAGTCCAAAGAGCAATCGCCGCACTTATAATTCTAACAAGATATCCCACCAAAGTAGGTAAAATGTGAATGTAACTATCACTGACAACTGTAACATCCGCAGTAAGTCGCGCCATAAGGTCGCCACTATGACGCTCATTTACATTTGCGTATTTACTATAAATTATGTTGCTGAAAACATTGGTTTTTAATCGGATTTCAGATTTACCCTGACCGATTGCTTCAACAAACGAAGCAACAACGCGAGCAATAATCTGAGATATAATCAAAAAGCAAAGGATTAACGCGTTTTTGAAAAGTGCGTCTGCATCTTTGTTTTGTGCGTTATCCATTACGATTTTAGAAAACATTGCAAACAAAGTTACGCACACAGCAGACCAGGCGTTGAGTACCACAAGCACTACACCTTCTGCTCTGCGTTTTTCGCAGTTGTTATAAATCCATTTTAAAACTGCTGTATCTTTCATTTTCTCGCCTTATTCGTCAAGCAAATTATGCTCTTTCATTTTCTTTATAAGATTTTCAACATCTGTTTTTACTCTTTCAACAGACACTCCGTAATCTTGTGAAATTTTATTCGCAATATCTTCAACAGAATTTGTGCCGTCAAGCATATTAAAAACATCTGCACCAACACTGTTAAATGTCATTACACCATTAAAATTAAGTTTTTGTTCTCCTGTTGCAATAACAATTTTTTCGCCTGCAACATCTTTAAGAATGTATCCATCTTTGATTTTCATTCTTTAATCAACCTTTCAATCTCGTTATAAGCCACTATTGCCGCATCATCATCCATATTGCAACCTAATGAGAATACGGGGACTTCTGTTAAAAGTTTATCTGCAAGTTCAAGCATTTTTTCTGCAAGTTCTTTACTGTTCGGTCTGATTGTCTGACTTAAAAGCATTCCTATGGCTTGAACTGTCGGCATTCTTTTAACTTCGTTCTTTTCACTTCTATGCAAAAAAACCAGAGCTCTTATAGGAACTTTCACATCAACATTTTCGTCGGTTTTCCCCGAAAAAGGCGTTCCGCAAGCATACCATTTGCCATTTTTAAGTACAAGTGCCGGTTTATCGTCATTTATAATTCTTGTGCCTTCAAGATTTTTAAGCCACAAATGTGTATGTGTGGATTTTCCTGTTCCGCTTTTTGCAGAAAAAAGATATGCATATCCATCTTTTTCAACACAAGATGAGTGAAGCATCATACCGTCGTGTTTAAGTAATTCGTTGTAGAACGCTTCGCCTGTCCACATATATTCATGGTCATCAAGTGAAAGATGTGGCATTTCTTCTTTTTTCTGTCTGATGAAATCTTCTTTTACACTCAATCTAATCTGAACTTCATCATCAGAAAAATCCGCTTTGTAGGATTTCGAACGGTCTTTGAGAAGTTTTCCGCGCACATAATATTCAGTTTTAAATCCTGCAATTATATACTTTTCCATTTTCAAAATCCAATCAAATTATCGTTTCAAATAGTTCATAGGGTTAACATTTCTGCCGTTAACCTTAACTTCAAAGTGAAGATGAGCACCAGTAACATAACCTGTTGCGCCAATCTGACCGATTGCCTGACCTCTTACAACCTTTTGTCCTGAATAAACTCTTATTGAGCCCGCTTTCATATGACAATACATTGTTGAAAGTCCGTTAGCATGTTTAATCATAACTGTGCAGCCGCCCGAATTATACCAACCGGCATAAGTAACTGTACCCGACTCAGCCGCAACAACTGTACAACCAGAGCTACCGCCCGGACGGACAATATCGATACCCGCATGCCAACCGTCGCCAAAGTTACGACGACCATATCCTGATGAAATTGAATAAGCACCAACTGCAGGCCACAAAAGACGACCGCCACCTGATACAACTGCACCTGATGAGTAATTGTTCTTCTTTGTACCTACTTGTACTTTTTGGTCTGTCGGCTCACTGATTGTTGTTCGTGAAACCTCTTTTGTTGACACTCTTACACCGTCGATATAAGTTACAAGTTCCGTTACTTCCTGAACGCCGTTAACACCTTTTGTAACTGTCTTTTTGTCGCCGATATAAAGTTTATCTGTTTTTATTTCTACTGTCTTATAAGGGATTTCAACTTTTCTTGTTTCAGTTTTTGTTGTCTGAACTCGAAGAAAATTAACCTCGTTTGACAAAAGAATTTGCTGACCTATATAAATATTTTCTTTAAGAGATGGGTTAAGATTGAAAATCTGTGAGGATTTCATACCGAATTTCTGGGCAATCTGAGAAACAGTATCCCCTGCCTGAACGGTATAGTAGCGTGCTTCACTTTTTTTAGAATTCAATTTTTCACTAAGGTATGCAGCGTCTTTTACTGTGGTTTCATTATCAGGATAAAGCCCTTGAACATATTCAATATTTTCAACAAAACTCACAACCGCATTTTCTTCGTCAGTTTCATGCTCTGCAAGAATACTGTCAAAAACGCTTAACGCGTCAGTTTCATTTTTAACCGCACATACAAACTGGTTATCAATATAAATTCCGCAGGCATTTGTGATTTTACTGTCAGAATTCTTAATAAGTTTATCACAAATTTCAGAAGCATCGTTTATCTGACTTAACTTTACCGGTTTGATTTTATATTGTGCTTCGCCTATAAGTTCTGTTTCTTTGCCGTCATCTGTAACAACTGATGATGCGGCAGAAATATCAAGTCGCTCGTATGCCAACTCCCGTGCTTCTTTATATACTTCTTCATTCTGCACATAACCGATTGTTTTATCGTTGTAATTCACTTCAAGCGCAAAAGTAGTATCTGCCCACAATGTTGCCACATTAAGAAGAATAACAAAAGCCGCTACAGGTAATGCAAAATTAAGCACATAGACAAACGCTTTTCTATAGCGTAAAGTTGCTTTTTTTACATAAGCCAAAAATTTCTTAAACCAGTTACCCTCAACTTTTGCCTGACTAAGTTTGTCAGAAACTTTTCGGGTGTCTTCAACCAAATCTTTTATTTCACTTACAATTTCGTGAAAGGTTTTAAGGGCAAATTTATCAATAAGAATAAACAATGTAAAAACAAGCGTAGCAATGGTCTTTATGGGTTTAAGCAATAAAGCCCACAGTCCCTTAAAGAATCTTTTGCCATATCTCAAGGTTTGAATTCCGATATAATATATTTGATTGTAAATGTTTTCGAACATAACAATTCCTCAATTTCTTATCTGTAAACAGACATAAAAATCCAATATATAGCCGAATTATACCACAAAAGAATGAAAAAGGCAAGTTACAGTTATTGCCTTTAATATACTATAATAAATATATATTTTTTCTAAATATTCATTTACTTTTTTGATGTGTTGTTGTATAATGACTATAATTGTATAAATATGCACATTTTTTAAGGGGCGAAGGAAATGAAAAAAGGTACAAAAAGATTTTTAGGTTTTGCAATTCCAACAACAATCACAACAGCTCTTGCGATTGCTGCAAGAAAAAAGTATGTTGATATCCGTTACGGCGCAAAAAACGCAAAAGATACTCTTAAATTCAGCGAATCAGTTGAAACTGAAGCACCTGAAGTTCATCTTACAGCACACAGAGGACTTTCTTCTGTTTGTCCTGAAAACACAATCGAAGCGTTCAAAGAGGCAGCAAAATACAACTATTACGCTCTTGAATGTGATGTTCACTGCACAACTGACGGCAAATGGGTAATTATCCACGACTATATGCTTCAGTCAATGTGTGAAGAAAAAGGCGACGTAAAGACTATGTCTTACGATGAAAAACTTTCAAAAATCAGATTTACAAACGGTGCTAACATCAAAGATTATCCTGATGCTCGCCCTTGCCTTGTTGAGGAATTTATTGAAATTTGCAAAGAGGCAAACATTAAACCAATGATTGAAGTTAAAGATAAGAGAATTGACAAGGTTGAATCTCTTTACAAAATCATTTGTGATTACGGAATTGAAGACGATGTTATTCTCATTTCATTCCATAAAGAAGTGCTTCGTGAATTCAGAAAGCTTTCTCCTAATATGGAATTATGGCTTCTTGTTCACACTATTACTGATGAAAAAATTCTTGAATGTATTGAAAACGGTAATGGTGTTGCTTTTGAGGCAAAAAGAAGCAACTCTGAAACAATTCAAAAAATTCACGACGCTAACCTTACAGCTGCTTGCTGGACAGTTGACACAAAAGAAATGCTTAACGAAATGATTAAAAATGGCGTTAAGTACATTACAACAAACGCTATACTTCCTGAATAAATAAGAAATGAAGGAATGATACGAATGAAAAGATTTGAAGGTCTTTTATCTGCATCACCTGAAAAAAGATATAAAAACTTTATAAGTACAGTTGTTGACCGTGAGGAAGTATGGATTTTATCAAACGAAAATGGTTATGCAACTTATGATGATGAAAATTATACCAACTTGCTTATTTGGCCTGAAAAACAGTTTGCAGAAATGTTTGCCGATGGAGATAATGCGGTATCAATAGAAATACACAATTTCTGTCAACGTTGCAAAGAAATGCTCAATAATAATATAGGATTTTTAGTTTTCTATAACGGGCAGGATGCTTATTGGGCTGACGCAAATAAGATTTTGAACGATATACAAGAAGAATTAAGTTTAGTTGAATAATCCACGGGTCGTCGACAATGCCGACCCCTACGAAGAGGTTTATATAAATGACAGACTGCAAAAAAATTGCTGAACTTATTTTTAGCGATGTGGACAAGTCCACAGACTATTATGAAGAGCTTTACCCTGCAAGAAATCTTCCTGAGGGTGCAAGAGTAACAAGATTTGCTCCAAGTCCAACAGGGTACTTGCATTTTGGCGGACTTTATGCAGGTTTCGCATCAAAGCTCACAGCACAAACTACTGACGGCGTATTTATGCTCCGTATTGAAGACACCGACAAGAAACGTGAAGTTGAAGACGGTGTTACAGGTATTGTAACAGGTCTTAAGGCATTCGGTGTTTCCCCTGACGAGGGTGTTACAGGATTCAGTACAGAATACGGCAACTATGGTCCTTACACACAAAGTCATCGTCGTGCAATATACCGTACATTCGCTAAAAAGTTAATGGAAGAAGGCAAGGCATACCCTTGTTTCTGTACCCCGGAAGACCTTGATGAAATCCGTGCAAAACAAGAAAATGAAGATATTAAAGGTTACTACGGCGCTTATGCAAAATGCAGAGATTTAAGCGACGACGAAATAATTGAAAAAATCAACGCAGGTGTTCCTTACACAGTTAGACTTCGTTCAATCGGCGATATTTCAAGAAAAATTAAGTTTGACGATATGATTAAGGGCAAAATTGAAATGAGCGAAAATGTGAATGATGTTGTTATCTTAAAGGCTGACGGAATTCCAACTTACCATTTTGCTCACGCTATTGACGACCACTTAATGCACACAACTCATGTTGTTCGTGGCGACGAATGGATTGCTTCAGTTCCACTTCATATTGAACTTTTCAGAGCTTGTGGATTTAAGCCTGTTAAATACGCTCACATAGCCCCTATTATGAAAGAAGAAAACGGTGGTAAGCGTAAACTTTCAAAGAGAAAAGACCCTGAGGCAAATGTTTCATACTACATTGAAAAAGGTTACCCTGAAGCATCTGTTAAAGAATATATGCTTACAATTCTCAACTCAAACTTTGAGGAATGGAGAAAGGCAAACAAAACGGAAGATATCAGTAAATTCCCATTCAACCTTAAAAAGATGAGCGTTTCAGGTGCACTTTTTGATATGGTTAAATTCAACGATGTATCAAAAAATGTTATTTCTGTTATGACTGCAAAAGAAGTTTATAAACTTGTTACAGATTGGGCAATGGATTACAACGAAGTGCTTTACGCACTCTTTGTTGATGATAAAGAAAAAGCAACTGCTATTCTTAACATTGACCGTGATAACCCAAAGCCAAGAAAAGATATTGCTTGTTGGGAAGAAGTAGAAAACTACGTTTCATTCTTCTATAACGAACTTTATGATGCAGATTACACTCTTCCTGAACACATAAACCGTGCCGATGCAGTTGAAATCCTTACAAAGTATAAGGAAATCTATTCTGCAAACGATACAAAGGAAGAATGGTTCAATAAAATCAAAGAGCTTTGTTCTGCGTGCGGATTTACTCCTAATGTTAAGGAGTATAAGCAAAATCCTGATGCATTCAAAGGTCATGTTGGTGATGTTTCAACAGTTATTCGTGTTGCAGTTACTTCTCGCACAAATACCCCTGATTTGTATTACATTATGCAAATTTTAGGTGTAGATGAAGTGATGAACAGAATTGACAATGCGATAAATTCATATAAAGCATAAAGAGGCAAAACTATGGACGAAATTATTACAACTACTTCAAATTTTATACACGATTTCATTGATGAAGACCTTAAAAACGGTGTATATAACAAAGTGCAGACTCGTTTTCCACCTGAGCCAAACGGTTATCTTCACATTGGCCACGCTAAAGCTATCTGCATTAACTTCAGCACATCAAACAAATACAAAGGCGAATGTAATCTTCGACTTGATGATACTAATCCACAAAAAGAAGATACAGAATATATTGATGCTATCAAAGAAGATATTGAATGGCTTGGCTTTAAGTGGAACAAGTGTCTTTTTGCATCAAGCTATTTTGATTACATCTATGAATGTGCAGTTAAACTTATTGAAAAAGGTCTTGCTTATGTTGATGACCTTACTGCTGACGAAATCAGAGAATACCGTGGCACTCTTACAGAACCGGGCAAAAACAGCCCTTACAGAGAAAGAAGCATTGAAGAAAACCTTGATTTATTCAAGAGAATGACTGACGGCGAGTTTCCTAACGGTGCAAGAGTACTTCGTGCAAAAATCGATATGGCAGCATCTAACATTAATATGCGCGACCCCGTTATTTACAGAATTGCTCACGTGCCACATCACCAGACAGGCGACAAATGGTGTGTTTACCCAATGTATGACTTTGCACACCCATTGTCAGACGCAAAAGAAGGCGTTACACACTCTCTTTGCTCACTTGAATTTGAAAATCACAGACCACTTTATGACTGGTTCTTACAGGCACTTGATATAGAAACGCCACCAAGACAGATTGAGTTTGCTCGTCTTAACCTTAACTATTGCCTTACAAGTAAGAGAAAATGCTTAGCACTTGTAAACGAAGGCATTGTTGATGGTTGGAACGACCCACGAATGGCTACTCTCAGCGGTATGAGAAGACGTGGCTATACACCACAAGCGATTCGCAATTTCTGTGAAAAAATCGGTGTTTCAAAAGCATATTCAGTAGTTGATTACGGTCTTCTTGAATCTTGTGTACGTGATGACCTTAATGCGAACGCTCCAAGAGCTATGGCAGTTCTTCGTCCGCTTAAAGTTGTTATTGATAACTACCCCGAAGACAAGACAGAAACACTTGAGGTTGAAATTCATCCTGAACACCCTGAAATGGGTACTCGTAAAGTTACATTCGGCAAAACTTTGTATGTTGAGCAAGAAGACTTTATGGTTGAACCTGTTAAAAAGTATTTCAGACTTTTCCCAGGTAATGAAGTTCGTCTTAAGAGTGCATACTTCGTTAAGTGTGTCGGCTATGATGCAGACGAAAATGGTAATGTTACTTGTGTTCACTGTACTTATGACCCTGAAAGCCGCGGCGGTAATTCCCCTGACGGAAGGAAGGTTAAAGGTACACTTCATTGGGTAAGTGAAGCAGACTCATTTAAAGCAGAAGTTCGTCTTTATGACAGACTTTTCAATAAGGAAAATCCATCTGACGAATCTGCCGGTGCGTTCACAGAAAATCTTAATCCTGATTCACTTGTTGTTCTTAAAGATTGTCTTATTGAAGGTGGTCTTAAAGATGGTCTTAAGGCTGGAGATACTTTCCAGTTTATGCGTCAGGGTTATTTCTGCGTAGATATTACATCAACTGAAGATAATATTGTATTTAACCGTACAGTACAGCTTAACTCTTCTTGGGGGAAATAAATTATGAGTAAAAAGAATAAAATCAAACAAAAGACAACCGGGTTTGACATTGTTTACCGTGTTGTTACTGCAGTAATTGCGGTAGCTATGTACCCTATGTTCTATTTTGCAAACTTATTTACAATTGAAATCAGACACACACAGATTTCAGACTGGCTTAACAAGCTTAACGGTGGAGATACTCTTCATGTAACACATGAATCATTCTCACTTGCTACAATGTCTAAATGGGTTGAAGCTCTTTCAAAATTCACAAATGATAATTTTGATTTCAAAACAAACATTTTACAGAATTCAACATTCACACCAATTGTTGTTGCTGTCGTTTTTGTTGCTATCGCGTTGGTTATTGGTCTTGTGATAATCGGTTTTGCTGCATTCTCTAACAAAACAAAGGTTGTTATTGGTCTTTCTGCCACAGGATTTTTAAGCACAGTTGCTTCAAATATCTCATTTGGTGTTTTTGCAAAACCAATAATTTCAGGAGATGTAACTCTTGCTAAACTATTTGATATAGATGGTATTATCGCTTCTCAAATTATTAGTTTGTTGGGCGAAGTTTCTATTTTCACACTTGATACTGCATTCTATGCCGTTATGTTCTCAATGCTTGCTATTCTTATCTGGTCTGCTTCTGTTCTTGTTGTAAACAAGAGCGAAGAAAAAGAAAAAGCTATGAAAGAAGCAGCAAGAAAAAACAGATAAATTTTAAATGTAATACTCGAAAAGCCATTGGAATTTTCCAATGGCTTTTTTGTTGGTTTGTTAAAGTTTCTTTTCAAATGCTTTTATTTAAACAAATTGGAGTTTGTCTAACTCAATTCGTAATGCGTAATTCGGAATTCGTAATTTCCCCCCTCAGTCGCTTC